>JABSSP010000001.1 GCA_013213985.1 Candidatus Babelota bacterium
TTTCATCAACAAAACGCGCGCCTTCTGGAAAGATCACAATATGCTGATCCGTCTCTTTGACCGTTTTAATAACTTTTACCAAAGACCGAACACCTTTAAGCGGAGTCGACATATCAACCCACACAACAAATTTGGGAAGCACCGTACGAAAGATAAGAGATTGTTTTAAAAAAGTGGTTGCCAACCAAATTTGAGGATCTGCTCCTAATAAACTTCCAACAATGGGAATATCAAGTGCCGATTGATGATTCGCTACAATAATAGCGGGCTCTTTTGGTAAGTTTTCTTCACCTGTAATTTTTATAGATAAAAAAGAACATTTTATTAAAATCCAGTAAAAACTGTACATCAACCAATAAAAAATGCGACTGTTACGCAACCAACGAGTTGGCAAAAGCCACATAATCAAAAAGGGGATGAAATATACCACCATGATGCACAGCAAAAGAAATAGAGAAACTAATGTATGGACAATTACCCCAACCCTCGGCATAAAAAAATCCTTTAAAAATAGAGCTTAAATTGGTCGTGAACTTTTTTAACGTAAAAATTAGTATAGATAGATACTAATAATATGAGCATAACTAATCTCAGTCCCTTTATAAGCAAAAATGATCCAATGCCAAGCATAATGCAAATTATAGATGAATAATCGATACATACTGAAGTAAAAAATATATTCATAGTCCGAATAATAAAATCAAATAAAGGGCGTATTCCATATATAACTAATGAGGCCAGCACAAAAACAAATGGAAAATTGTAACATAACATCTTAAACCCACGTACAATCGAATGCATTAAACTCTTGATGCTACTATCCGAATCAAGAAAAAACAACATGCTAAAAGCCCCAGTCAGTGAAATAAATACCCCTAGTATAGAGCCAACTTGATAGTCGAAGAATGCTGATGTTTTTGTTGTTAAAAATCCTACGACAAAAAGAAAAGGAGAAAAATAGAGTAAATATTTGAAATAACTCAAAAAATAGACAGGAGTTTTACGCTCACGTGAAGGTCTGACTGCAAGATAAATAAAAAATACCCAAAAAGCCTGAATGGCCACTAAAATATAATTTACATAAATCTGATTTAAAGTGAATAAGTGATTTCCATAAACAAGAAGAGCCATCATAGCAATATCAAGCAATAAAAACCACCACAGTGATTTAAATAATACTTTGAATCCCAGCCATACAGAATTCAGAGTAACAAGCAAAAAAAGCTTTAAATTTTTAGGATAAAAGATTTTAAGTGAATCAGCCCATGATTTTAACAATTGAGACATAAAAATCCTTGTGTCAGATTGAGTTTTTTATTACAAGAAAAGCCTACCTAATCTTACTTAAACCGTCTAGTTACTCCTGAATGCGATCAATTCCTCATAAAACGCCATCTTATGGCCTTTTTTCATTAAAATTAAATAATGTTTGACTTTTAGAAGATTTTTTATTTATTATAAACAGTAGCAGTGGACAAAAAAAAACGTATATGTCATAATAATATGCATTAACTTTCATTAACCTATAAGAATTATAGTCCTATTAGAGGAGTCACGGCCTAAAACCAGTGTAAAAGCGTATGAAAAAGTTATTAATTGTAGAATCACCCGCAAAAATTAAAACGATATCCAAGTTCTTGGGTAAAGACTTCAATATTGTGTCCACAGTCGGACATATTGTTGATTTGCCACCCAAAAAAATTGGTGTCACCATCAAAGACGACAATTCTATAGAAATCGAATATGCGCCTATCGAAGACAAAAAGAAAGTAATTGCTGATCTTTGCAAAGCCGCCTCTACTGCACAAGAAATTTATCTCGCTCCTGATCCTGACCGTGAAGGAGAAATTATTGCATGGCACGTGCTTCAGCTCATTAAAAAAGTTATTAAAAAAGACGCTAAAGTATATCGCATCACCTTTAACGAAATTACTAAGCCTGCAGTTTTAGCGGCAGTAGCAAACCCTTCTACCGTCGACTTGAAAAAAGTAGGAGCCCAACAAGCACGCCGTGTTCTTGACCGTTGGGTGGGCTATCAAGTTTCACCAATTTTATGGAAAAAAATTGCTCCCGGAACTTCAGCAGGCCGTGTACAATCTGTTACGCTTCGTTTGATCAGCGATCGTGAAGACGAAATAAGAGCATTTAAGCCTGAAGAATATTGGAGCATTGAAGGACTCTTTAAACATAATAAAGATTCTATCCAAGCAGCTTTGACTCACATCGGTAAAAAAAAACTTGATATCAATAATAAAAAAGATGCTGACGCGACCGTTAAAAAAATTAAAGAAACTGATTTTGTTGTTGATTCAGTTACTGACAAAAAACGCACAAAACACCCCCTACCACCATTTATGACTAGTTCATTACAACAAGCGGCATTTAATCGACTTGGTTTTGGTGTTAAAAAAACAATGACCCTTGCACAAAAATTATATGAGGGTCTTCTGTTTTCTGACCCTAAAACACCCATTGCGCTCATTACTTACATGCGTACCGACTCACTCCGTTTGTCTCAAACAGCACTCACGCAAGCACGAAATTATATTGGTAAAACGTATCCAAAAGAATATTTGCCAACTACAGCGAATACGTATGAAAGAAAAAAAACGAGCAAGAAAAAAGCTGCCGACAAAGGCCAACCTCAAGACGCTCACGAAGCAATTCGTCCGATTAACGTTTCAATAACACCAACACAAGCAAAAAAATATTTAGAAAAAGATATGTTCCGTCTGTACGAACTTATCTGGAAACGGTTTCTTGCATGCCAAATGAAACCTGCACAATATGCACAACGTCAAGTTGTTATTACTGGTGGTGATTTTGTATTTAAAGTGACGGGTTCAACATTAATCTTTGATGGTTTTTTGAAAGTATACGCCGTTGAAGAAGATGAAAAAGAAAAAGCAGCAAAAATTCCACACGACATAAAAGCAAAAGATCCGTTAAACGTTGAAAAAGTTATGCCTAAGCAACACTTTACTCAACCGCCTCCACGCTATACTGAAGGTTCTTTAGTTAAAACTATGGAAAAAGAAGGTATTGGACGACCAAGTACGTATGCCTCAATTTTAAATACCATCCAGGCGCGTTCATATACCACGTTAGACAAACGAAAACGTTTCAGCCCAACTGAGCTCGGCTCAGCTGTCACTAAAATGCTCGTGGCTAATTTACCGCACATTATGGATGTTTCATTCACGGCCCACATGGAACAAGATCTTGATGAAATTGCACAAGGTACTATCGAACGCGACACCTTGTTACTTGAATTTAACTCAATGTTCCAAACTGATCTTAAAAAATTTGCGGGCAAAGACGAAAAACGTACTCCGCAACCAACTGAAATGGATTGTCCTACCTGTAAAAAAGAAAAACTTGCGATACGCTTTGGCAAAGCTGGAGAATTCCTTGGTTGCCTTGGCTATCCTGATTGTTCATTTACCTCAAACTTTAAACGCGACGAAGAAGGAAAACTAGAATTGGTTACAACAGAAGGACCAAAAGTCCTAGAAGAAAAATGTCCACAATGCAAAAAAAACTTACGACAAGTCATCGGGAAATTCGGTCCATTTATTGCATGTTCAGGCTATCCTGATTGCAAATATGTTCATCAAACTAAAGCACACTTTCAATGCCCTTCGTGTTCAAGTGATATTGTTGAACGCAAATGGCGTGGTGGTAAATTTTGGGGCTGCAAAGGCTATCCAAAATGTAAGTTTGCGATCTTTGGTCAAATTGAAGAAACACCTTGTCCTGAATGCAAGTTGCCATTTCTTGTTAAGAAGTTTGATAAAGATAAAAATGTTACGCTAATTTGCCACACTAAAGAATGTGCGTACAATAAAAAATAATATGCTTAATATTTTAAAATCCTAATATTACCAATCGAAGACTGTAAAAACACATGCGCACCTTCAGGATCACTGCCACCTATTTTTGCAGTCATCTCTTCATGCGTAATATTTTCACCAATTGGTTTTATTGGAAATGCGGAACCAAAGTTTCCACGTTTTGTTTTGATAGATAAATACGCTGAAGACGTTGAAGGAATCATCAATTCAACTCGTCCGGAACTGCTTTTTAAATCAACCTTAGTTTCTGGCTTGAGCCCACGATGTTTGACCACAACAGTACCACTACCCGTATCAGCAGTAACATTATCAACCGCATTTAAAATATCAATTCGACCTGAGCCAGTATCAACATCAATATCACCACGCGCAGAGTCAGCACAATCAATGCTGATAGATCCACTACCTGTAGTTGCATTAATTTTTCCGTGTGCATTTTTAATTTTTATTGTGCCTGAACCAGTACCTGCTTTTACCAAACCATGAGCGCCCGCAGCCTGTTTAACAACCACACTGCCACTTCCTGTTTGTACCTTAGTTTTACCGTGCGCACCGAGTACATCTATGCGACCTGCGCCAGATTCTGCTGTAATGTTACCCGTNACCCCATTTATTTTTATCGAACCGCTTGCGGTTTTAACTTTNTTGAGAATCATTTCACGCGGAATTTTTAATTTATAATTAATAAACGCTTTTACAAAACGCTTATCATATTGGGTTCGCACTGAAAAGCCATCGTCAGAACATGTTACGACCGGCGTAATATGTTCAAGGTCGCTCAATGTGGCGCCACGTTCGATAGCAAGAATTTTTACTGTTTTTTTGTCCCACCCTTCAATAGAAATAGCTCCCGCACCACTACGCACTTCAAGCGTAGAAGGTAAAACTGGTGGCTCGCATTCAAACTCAACGCGTTCTTCTTCGTCGTAGTGAGCCCCCATGGAAATCACGCCACTGTCAAAACAGCCTGGCAGGGTTACAAGCAAAAGTGAAAGTAATAAGGGAAAACTATAAAAAGTTGTTTTGCTCACGAACCATTTTTCCTTTTAAGAGGATGTAATGTTTTATTTAAAATTAGCATGTTTATACAACACCCTTCGATACAATTTTCCCTGCAAATTACTCAGGATGTGATGTGTATGGACAAGTATAGTATCAAGAGTCCATAAAATATACAAACACTATAGCATATAAATTGTTTTTTTAATTAGCACAGACGTGTGCCATTTTCTACTTTTTCAACGGGCGCTATGCATTGCAATTTTCCGTCAGCGTCTTTAGCAAGCAGCATCATGCCTTGTGATTCCATGCCCATCATTTTACGCGGTTTTAAATTGTACACAAACACACTTTGTTTTCCAATTAAATCTTCCGGTGTGTATTGTTTTTTTATTCCGGCAAAAATTTGTCGCGTTCCTTTTTCGCCAAAGTTGACCGTCATTTTTAAAAGTTTTTCTGACTCGGCAACTTCTTCACAGTGGTCGATGGTGCCCACCAGCAACTGAACTTTTGCAACTGCATCAATGGTAATGATGTCATCTACCAGTGCAGCTTTTTTTTCTTGTTCTTTTGGCTGTTCGGTCACTTTTTTAACCTCCGGTTTAACAAACAGTGGTGGAATTTTAGTCAGCATAAAATTATGATTCCAATTGCACAATTCAAGTTCTTCAATAGTGTTATGATCTAATGAAAAAACAACACCAATACTTTTTAAAAGTTCTTCCATTTTATTTGGCATTGTAGGCCACAACAACAAGCCAACTGTACGCAAACTTTGTGCAGTCGCACATAAAATTTCTAAAAATGTGTCGCGGTCAGTTTTAACAAGCTTCCACGGTTCGTGCGAGTGGAAAAATGCATTCACTTGATTAATATATTTCCACAAGCGTGCCAACACCATATGAAAATTATATTCGTCCATGTATGTGTAAAAATCTTTCACTGCACTTACACACTCACCTTGCAACTTAAGCGCATCTGCTGACCATGTTTTTGGTGCAAGCAATTCATAAATTCCATGTTTGTCCGCCAAACTTACCATGCGGCTCAACAAGTTTCCTAAATCGTTTGCTAAGTCAGACGTAATGGTTTGTTCTAAATCTTGAATACTAAACGGACTGTCGTGCGTGATTGCCATTTTACGAATTAAATAATAACGCACCGGATCGGCACCATATGCTTTTAATAAATTCATCGGGTCAACAACATTGCCCAACGACTTTGACATTTTTTGTTCGCCAATTTTAATCCAGCCATGCACTAATAATTTTTTTGGCAGTGGTAAATCCAACGCCATTAAAAATGCCGGCCAATAAATTGCGTGAAAACGAATAATATCTTTGCCCATTATTTGTAAATCAGCTGGCCACCATTTTGCAAAATCTTTTTTAAACTTTTCTTGCCCATAACCAATTGCAGTGATGTAATTGTTGAGCGCATCTGCCCACACGTACGCAACGTGTTCATTGTCGTCAGGAAACGGAATTCCCCATTTGACCGTTGTGCGTGAAATACTTAAATCTTTTAATCCTGATTTAACAAAAGCAATAACTTCGTTTAAGCGTTCTTTGGGAACTACCCAATCAGGATTGTTTTTATAAAATTCAAGAAGTTTGTCCTGATACGCAGACAATTTAAAAAAATATGTTTCCTCATGAACTTTGTGCGTTTCGCGAGAACATGACGGACAACGGGGACTACCGTTCGGTGACCCTTCGACCAGCTCAGGGCGAACGGGAATATCCTTCGCGGTCACAAAGGTTTCACACGGCGTGCAATACCACCCTTCATACATTGATTTATAAATGTCACCTTTTTGCTGCAAATCACGAATCCATTGCTGCACCGCTTTCACATGATAATCATCTGTAGTACGAATAAATTTGGTGTAGTCAATTTCGTACGCTTGCCATGTTTTTTTGTAATCGTTCACAAATGAATCAACAAACTTTTTTGGATCTTTGCCAACTTTTTGTGCAGCGTCTGCAATTTTTTGCCCATGTTCGTCAGTGCCAGTCAAAAAGAAAACATCGTTGCCTTTTAATTTGTTCCAGCGTGCAACAAAGTCAGCCAACAAGGTAGAATACAGCGAGCCTAAATGAGGCTTTGCCGTGCCATAATAAATAGGAGTGGTTACGTAGAATTTTTTGCGTTTAGAAGTAGACATAAAAAAGCGATCAAGTATTAATTTTTTTATTAAAATAGTTTGACCTTTTTATAATACTCGAAAACAAAAGAAATCTCAAAAACTGAGGTCCCTTTTGTTTTCATTAGGTCTTTATCGATTAATAAGTCTG
>JABSSP010000010.1 GCA_013213985.1 Candidatus Babelota bacterium
GCCAATAAATGTTTGAAGCGGATATTTTTCAACCGCTTCAACTGTAACAACGCGAAACTGTCGTGGGCCATCGCCAGGAATTACTGCAAAGCCTGCAATATTTAAAAAAGTTAAAAAGAGATTCCATGCTTCTTTTTTAGAAAATGATTTATTTGTTTGAAATGATAATTTATGACCCTTGAGGCTTCGAGTATTTTCAGGAAGCGGGTCAAGAGCATCGGGAGTGATAAAGGAAACGTCAAATTCTTTTTCTATATAATCAACAAGTTGATCAAGGTCCATATCATCGAATTGAAATTCAATGATGTCATCGTCGTCGCCGTAACCCATGCCCTCTTGATATAACGTTTCTTCTGATTTGGCCAGCAGATTATTATTGCTGTTTTGACAATCTATAGGGGGAGTTAATGCCAAACATAACGTAAATAAGATATAAAACAGTGAGTTCATTTTCATAACGTTACTCTGTTACGGAAGTTTCAGGTTGTTGTGCGTTTTTTCTCATGTTTTTTCTTTCTTTCATTTTGATTTCACGAGCCGTTGGTGCAAACTGATACTTTTGCTTTAAAAGCTCTGCTTTATCTTGCACGGACTTTTTGGCTTTTCTAGTTTCTTTTTTTAGTTTATCTTCTTTTGATTCAAAGTTAAGTATATACGAAAAGGGAATAATATCATTTGCTCTAACAATCATTACTTTGATTGTACTCTTATTGTTTTGTGGTGCAATGATCGACTTATAGATCGCAAGCCTGTCGGCATTAGATGTTGCGGGGATATCATTAACTTCAATAACAATGTCTCCTTGTTGCAAGCCAAGCGCATGTCCCAGTGAATTTTCAGACAGAGATCCTATATGCATTCCAACAATGTTTCCTTGTTTATAAGCAGGCGACATGTCTAATGCGTCTATAAATTGAACAACGCTTGTAATACGTTTTAACAGATTTTTTACTTTAATTGCATACGTAGTGTTGTCGATTTGTTCTACTATATCACCCCAGCCGATAATTTCAGTATAGGCAGGATCAAGCTTAGTATCTTGTTCGCGCAGATAAAGAATTTCTTGCTGACCATTAGAGCGAATTAAAATAATTTTGTTGTGAAAAATTCTAACTAACTTAGCATCCTCAATGGCATCTCCCACTTTAAAAATAGCTTCTTTACCGGTTTCTTCTTCCGCTATAATGGCCCTATTTTTTGCGTCATTATTGACCGTGACGATGATTCCTTTAAGTACAATTTTTAATGGATCAAGAAATTGTAATTCAGGAATTTTAGGAATTTCTTCAGGACGTGGCGGAGGGGGCTCAGGGAATGCGAGAATTTTTTCTACGATTTCTAATTGAGGGCGATCTTTTATGTAGGTTCCAAAAAGATCGTTTGCATAAATTTTTTCTATATTAACTTCTGAAACACGCTGTGCAATTGGTGTTACCTGCTCAGCTGGTTTCATTGATGCTTTACGCGGTAATCGTGTGCGAGAAAAAAATAAATAGCCAAAAACAGCAGCTAATAAAAAAAGAAGCCCACTGTTAAGCATCCAAAGGGGGTGTTTCATCAATATTTCCTCTTGATCAAGTATACTTTATACAATATCCCCTGTCTCAAAATCTTGTCAAGCACACATCCTTTTAGATTGTTGTCTACATAAGCGTACAAAAACGGATTACTTTTTTCTGCTTTGCAATTTGTTTATGATCAACGTTGCTATTTAAGCATATTAAGCATAAATTTTTTTTAAAAAAAGTTTAACTTTTACAAAAGGTTAGTGTCACGGAGTATGAATTGTTGCAAGCGTTTCTTTTATAATTTGATTGCTGGTTACTCCTTGCGCTTCAGCTTGATAGGTTAATGGAATTCGATGACGTAAAATAGCAGGCGCTACTGCCTTTATATTGTCTGGCGTTACAAAATGTTGCCCTTCTAAAAATGCATGCCCTTGTGCGGCATGACATAGTGCCAATGTTGCACGAGGGGAAGCACCATACTGAATAAATGGTTTTATATTGCCCAAGTTGTATGCTTCTGGATTACGTGTTGCAAAAATAAGACGCACAATGTAATCAATAATTTTTTCATCAACATAAATGTTAGACACAAGTTGCTGTGCATTATGCAATTGTTCCGCTGAAATCACCTGTTTTACTTGTGAAGTATCAAGATTACGATTTAAAATTTCTCGTTCTTCTTCTATTTGAGGATAATCAACAATTAGTTTGCACATAAACCGATCTATTTGCGCTTCGGGCAGTCTATATGTTCCTTCTTGTTCGATAGGGTTTTGTGTTGCAAAAACTAAAAATGGTTTATCAAGATAAAATGTTTGCGATCCGATAGTCACTTGTTGTTCTTGCATCGCTTCCAACAGCGCAGCTTGTACTTTTGCAGGAGCCCTATTAATTTCGTCAGCAAGAATAAGATTTGCAAAAAGAGGACCTTTTTTTGTGTCGAATTCTTGTGTTTTTGGATTATAAATAAGACTTCCAATTAAATCTGATGGCAATAAATCCGGAGTAAATTGTATGCGTTTAAAGTCTAAACCCAGCGCATTGGTAACTGCTTTTATGATAGTTGTTTTTGCTACCCCCGGCACCCCTTCTAACAAAATGTGTCCATTGCACAAAATAGAAATTGAAATGAATTTAATAACTTCTTTTTGCCAAACAACAACTTTTGCAATTTCATGTTGAAGGGCTTGGAATTGAAAACTTTTTTCTTTAATAGTTTCGATAGCGCCGCTATCAATCTTAGTTACTCTCATAACAATCTCTTTTTTTAGAAAAATAATATTCGACTATTTTTTTTATATAGACTTTGTTTAGAAACTATCTAAAAATTGATTTTTTTTCAATTGAGTTCATTCGTGATAGAAGATTTGTGAAGGCAATGATATACTATGTATCTAATTACTTAGTAAAAAATGGTGATAAAAAAATTAATACATATCTTAGTGCATCAGGTAAAGGAACAAAAATGATTCTTTCGGGTAGAAAAATCAAAAGTGAACAAGGCAAATCGATTATTATAGAGCCTTTCAATGAACAACAAGTAGGTCCAAACAGTTATAATTTGCGTTTGCATTCTGAGTTAGTGACCTACACCGGTGATACGCTAGATATGAAAAAAAATAATCCTACAGAAAAAAGGAGTATTCCACCTGAGGGGCTGCTTTTAGAACCGGGTACATTATATTTAGGCCGCACGCTCGAGTACACAAAAACAACATCATTCGTTCCTATACTAGAAGGGCGATCGTCAATTGGGAGGCTTGGTTTGTTCATTCACGTAACTGCAGGCTTTGGCGATGTTGGCTTTGCTGGTTTTTGGACGTTAGAAATATTTTGTGTGCAACCAATTCGTATTTATGCTGGTGTAGAAATTTGTCAAATTTATTATCACACGATTGAAGGTGAATATGATTTGTACAAGAGTAAAAAATATCAAAACAACAAAGGCATTCAATCAAGCATGCTGTACAAAGATTTTGGACTATAATTTTTTGTAGGATGGCGGTTATAAAAACAAAAAAGGAAAAATATGAAACAAGGTTATGGTAGTATCGTTATTATTCTTTTTTCTTTTTTTTGTATTGTTGATGCGCGTTTTTATTCTCTTGAAGCATTGAATGGCGATATCAATTGCTTAATTTTTAAAACTCCATATTATTCGGAAGAAAAAACACTTGATCAAGGATTAAATGATTTTAAATCGTGTGTTTTTAATTATTCAACGATTGTTAGAGCACGCGAGGCAAATCAAGAAACCAGTTGTTCTTATAATCCCTGATCAATTAGAAGGATATACACCTGTTTGTCCAGAATCCCCCTGGATAGAAGGTGCACGGACAGCACTTGCGTGGGCGAATTCCTACTTTAGATTTGCTCATTTAGGCAACGTTGACGTTAGGGTGATTCTGATTGATCAAGATTTCAAACAAGAACAAATAATAACAACAGTTTTAAAGATCTTTGAAAAAAAATATATTGATGATCCTTCGTTGAGCAAAGAAGAGCAGTTTGAAAAAAGAATTTTTAAAGAAAAAGATTTTTTTAGTCAAAAAATTATTATACATAACTATAAACTTGTGCCGTGGAGTTTCACAAAAAAAAATAAAGAAGCACAAATCTTGTCGCCAGATCTTCCAGCATGTCCTGCAGGAAAAAAAAGATTTTTGATTTCGGGAGCAGCAGGCTTTATCAGTAGCCATTTGGTAGAGGCATTGCTCAAGCAAAAATATCAAGTCATTGGACTGGATAATTTTATATAGAGTTCGTCGGCGAATATTGAACATCTTTTAAATAATAAAAATTTTTATTTCCAAGAGTTTGATGTATTAAATAATTTCAAAGTTGTTGGCCATATTGATAAAGTTGTTCATTTAGCATCGGTTCCTAGTCCAAAATTTTATTATAGACTTCCTAAAAAAACTTTTTTTTCTTGTTTGGGTGGATCAAAAAATATGCTAGATTGTGCGGTCGAAAAAGGTGCGAATTATTTTTTTAGCTCAACTTCTGAAGTCTATGGCGACCCAGCGATTTCTCCGCAACCTGAATGGTACGCTGGCAATGTAAGTACTATTGGCAAACGCTGCCAATATGATTAATCGAAACGGGCATCAGAAACATTAACTATGTTCTATTTTAAAAAATATAATCTCAATACACGTGTTGCACGTATTTTTAATACCTATGGACCGCGCATGAGTCTCAATGATGGTCGTGTCACAACTAATTTTATTAGAGCAATTTTAGAAAACACACAGATGANAATTTATGGCGATGGAACTCAAACAAGAAGTTTTTATTATGTCTCAGACATGATTGATGGCATGTTAAAACTTTTAATGGTGCAACGAGAAACTAATGTGATTGAAGATTATATTTTTAATTTAGGCAATACCGATGAGATTACCATTAAAAAATTTGCAACGATTGTTAATGATATTTCACAAGAAGTTTTTTCTAAAAAAAGGAAACCTGATATTTCTCGTGCACACAATATTTTAGGGTATAATCCACAAGTTTCTGTGCGAGAAGGCTTAAAAGATATGTTGCATTATTATATGTGAAGTTAATGGATTAAAATTTATCTTTTTGATGTACAACTTCTGCTTGTATTGGTCCTTTGATATCACCACGAATAAATTGATGAATGTAAGGATTTTTTGATTCCCAAATAGTTTTTGCATTTTCAACGCACTCGATTTTTCCTGCATAAAGAAGCGCAACATAGTCTGCGTACTTAAAAATTTCTGTATCATGTGAAACTACAACTGATGTTATATTGAGTCGTTTTTGCATGTCATACAGCAATTCATGAATGACTTTTGCAGTGATTGGGTCAAGACCTGTAGAAGGTTCATCATATAAAATTATTTTTGGCTCAGTAATCAATGTTCGAGCAAGACCTACTCGCTTGCGCATCCCACCCGAAAGTTCGGAAGGATATTTGTATAACGTGTCTTGGCTTAAGTTAACAAGCGCTAATTTTTCTTTTACGATTGGTAAAACTTTTTCTCTTGGTACGCCGTTTTCTAGTAAGGTAATGCCAAGATTTTCAAAAACAGTAAGCGAATCAAGCAACGCGGCAAATTGGAATACATATCCGAATTTTTTAAATTCTTCGTCGAGTTCTTGGTCAGTTAATTTTGTAATATCAACGCCTTCAACAATTACTGATCCAGATGTTGGTTTAATTAGTCCAATAATTTGTTTGAGTAAAACTGATTTACCTTCACCTGATCGACCGATGATGACGGTCATTTTGCCAGCAGGAATTTTTAAATTTACACCGTTGGTAACCCACTTGGTGGCAAACTTTTTTTTCAGATCAATAATTTCTATGGCAGTCATATTACACCTGCTCCAGTAGTTTGGTGAGGAAGTAGTTTGAAATTAAAATGGAGATAGAACCAACCACAACGCTTTGTGTGGTTGAAAGACCAACTCCGCGTGCACCACCGGTTGTATAGAAACCTTTAAATGATCCGACCGATGTAAGTATAAAACCAAAGACACTTGCCTTAATAAGACCACCGATAATGTCTTTCATTTCAACGTATGTTCTGATGTTATTAATGTAATCTTCACCATTAAGCTCTAAAATGTTTACACAAATAAAATAGCCACCAATGATGCCAATCATAGTTGAAAAGATCGATAAAAAAGGAAGGACAAGGGTGCCAGCTAATATTCGGGGTATAACTAAGTATTGTACTGGATTAATGCGAAGTGTTTGTAGCGCATCAATTTGTTCTGTGATACGCATAGTTCCTATTTCTGCAGCGATAGCAGAACCTGCACGGCCAGTTACCATGAGCGCGGTTAATACTGGGCCAAGTTCACGGATCATTCCAAGCGCAACAACCGCGCCAATAAATTGTTCGCCACCTACACGCTGGAAGCCAATATAGCTTTGAAGGGCAAAAACCATGCCGGTAAAAGTACCGGTCAGCAAAACAATAGGAAGAGAGTTGACGCCAATATGTTCAAGCTGATCAATAATTTTTTTAACCTTGAGTTTTTTTGAAAAAAGAATGCGTATGCTTTTAATCAAAAAGAGCGTGAATATACCAACAGAATTGCAGGTATTTATTACTGCCTCACCAATATGTGTTATCCATTCTTTAACCATGGGTCTCCCTCTCCATTGGAGCCTCTAACTACTAATTTTATTGAGCTTGCTCGCTTTGAACCTTGGCGCGGGCATATTTAGATGCGCCAGCTTGCCTTGCTTTTGTAATTGCGAGCATAAGTGAGCCCCCTATAAAAAGCGCTCCCAAAACCCATGTTGTCTTTTGAAAAAGGTCTTGACCACCTGATCCACCAAAAAGCATCTGAGTACCGCCACCAATGGTCCCCAAGCCCATACTTCCTTTGCCTTGTTGGATTAAGATAATGGCAACAAGAACTAAGCAAACAATAATAAAACCAGTTATTAACAGTGTATATAACATATATTTACTCCATACAAATTTTTAATGGTAGCGCAAGAATTGTGAAATTTGCGGTACAAACGAGATAATACCTAATCATTCTATTCTTTTAGGATACTATTTTTTTTAGTTTTTGAAAATCCAGGCTTGATCCGCCAACCAAAAATCCGTCAATGTTTTCTACCTGATAAAATTGCTGTATATTTTCCCCAGTAACACTGCCTCCATAAAGCAGTGTATATTTGGTTTTTGATGTTTTTGCTGAGCACCACTCTTTAAGGGTGTCAAATATATTTTGCAGGTATTGCGTATCGGGGACATTGCCTGTTCCTATTGACCATATTGGCTCGTATGCAATGCATACGGTAGAGGCAGACGACTGAGATTCAATGACTTTAAAAACCGGTTCAAGTTGATTATGAAGCACATCAATCGACTGTTTTTTTTCAAATTCTTGTTGTGATTCACCTACACAAATAATGGGAATAATATTTTGATGTAAAAGTTGTGTGGCTTTCTGTGCTATTTCACTATTACTTTCTTTATTATAATTTCGTCGTTCACTGTGGCCAACAATACAATAGGTGCATCCAACTTCGGCTAACGATTGTGCTGACACTTGGCCAGTGTACGCACCCAGTTCATGGGGAGAACAATCTTGTGCGCCAAGAAATACAGAACTGTTTTCTAATAATTGTGATAGCGGATACAATGCAGGAAACGAAGGACATAAAATTATTTGTCGATTGAGTGCTTTCAAAGCATCAATATGTTTTTGTACAAATTGTATTGATTGATCAAGTGTTTTTTGCATTTTCCAATTTGCTACAAAAAGCATCGATTTATTTCTTGTGTTATTTTTCACAAAATTCCTTTTAGCTGTTTGGGCAATCAAAACAGGGTTGTAGCCCTAAACTATTGTAATGTACCAACAATACGAATACGGTGATATATAAAGAAGGAGAGATTTACCTAATTTTTAGGGAGTTGGTATGAAGAAAAAACGTTACCTAGGAATATTTTTTATTGTTATTGTACCTGTTGTATTTGTTGTACACCATAGAAATAATGAGGCTTTTAGTTTTTCATCTATTATACGTGATTTAGCATATTTGGGAAAAAGAAAGGTTGATGCTGTTAGTAACACGTTCAGTCGTTATTATCATCGACTAGTTCAAAAAATTACCGGTATTGTTCCACTGTATGGTGTTGCACATGTCAGAATTGGCAATAGGTTATCTGATGATGAAATTGAGTATTTGCAAAATCGTAAATCCAAAGTAAAAATGGCGTTAGAAAAAATATTGGAACAAACGTTCGATGAAGAAGATGTACCGATAATTGCATTAGTCGGCAGCGGCGGAGGTTATCGTGCAATGTTGGGAATTACTGGCTCGCTCGTCGGCATGAAAGAAATTGGATTACTCGATGCATCAACCTATGCACTTGGCCTTTCAGGCTCGTCGTGGGGACTAAGCGCATGGACCGCAAGTGGCTTGCCTATTGAAGAATTTAAAGAGCGCTTGATTGAACATATCGAAAAAGGCATTGAGCGCGTAAGCCCATTTGAGTTGAAGTTAATGTTGGGCGCACTTGCAACTAAGTACATTTCATTAGAGCCGGTAGGTTTAGTTGATTTATATGGACTTTTGTTAGCCAACAGGCTGCTTGCCGAGTTTGGCAATAAACGACAACATGTGCACTTTTCTGACTTCGCTGAACGTATTAAAACCGGAGATTGGATTTTGCCAATTAACACTGCAGTTGATGGGCATCCAGATAAAATTTACAATCCTGCATGGTTTGAATTTTCTCCTTTTGAAATAGGTTCTTCAGAATATGAGGCCTATGTACCAACGTGGGCCTTTGGACGAAAATTCAATGAAGGGTTTTCAGTTAATTTTGTTCCAGAAGTTAGTCTTGGATTTTTAATGGGGACATGGGGGTCTGCATTTGCTGCTCATGCCGAGCTGATATGGGAAAACTTACCAGTTCCAAAGGGGACATTAAAAAGGATAGTTGAAAACATACTAATAAAAAGAATCGCAGGTAGGCGTCTAACGGCTGGTAGAGTTTTTAATTATATGAAAGGAATGCCAGGACAATTTTTAAGTAATCATAGCTATTTGCGTTTAGTCGACGGCGGGATTGGACATACTAATTTAGCGTATATACCAGTGAGTGGCGAACGTCCACGCGATGTTGATATTATAATTTTCTTTGATTGGTCTGGAATTATCGATGGGGTACTCGCATTAAAAGGTGTACAAGAATATGCTCAAAGTCGTGGTTTGAAATTGCCACAAATGGACCTTAAGGGAGCGGGTCAGCAAACAATAACAGTTTTTAAAGACGAGCACGATCCAACAGTGCCGGTCATAATTTACATTCCACGCTTTAATGATCAAAAATTTTGGAAACACAACAAAGATAACACCAAATTACAACGTTACAGCGATCTTGCTCAATTTGATATCGAAGATTGCGTAGCCAAAGAAGAATGTAATACCATTAACTTTTCTTATAAAAAACAAGCACATTTAGTTACCATGCTTGCCGAAGCTAATGTAGTAATCAACGCAGATAAAATTATTGAAACAATTCAGTGGGTGATTGAGCATAAAAAAATTATTAATTAATTTTTCAAACCTTAGCGCACAAAAAGACAGGTAGTTTGTTAAATACCTGTCTTCTCTTTCTATATTTTTTTTCATTAGTATATTGAAACATGTCAAGGTCCCTATCAATGAAAACACGGACACTTCTTTATTTAAATGAAGGCTTATGGTTCATTCGAGTAAGTGTGCTGTCTTTGTTCTTATAATCAATTTCAATACATGTTTTAGTGCGCAATGTAAGACTATGTCTACAACAGTATCCAACAGAACAATGTTAATGTCTCATCAAAAAAAAACAATACAAAAGAGTATATCGCCTACAGAACATAGAATGCTTACAGAGATGCGTACTCCCCCACAAACATCGTCTCAGACAGAGATGTTTAACTCTAGGCGGGCAAATAAAATTAATCCTAGCATGGTAGTGAATAAAAGAAGAAAAATAGGTAATATATATAATATCGTAAGCACATTTGATCAATTGATGTCGTCAAATGTTGTTGATGATGCAGTAGCATATCGCTATTTACAACAGAATTTAGGTAATGATAGATCTTCATATGCTCATCTACAGCAGTTGTCCCCCTTATGTCCAGTTCTGAATGATAATGAGATTACGAGGAAAATTCATGTTAGTGCTAAATTTGATCCAAGCACGACTAAAGCGATTGAACAAGAATACAATGAAAGTCTAAGATTATATGGAGATACAAGTGAAGAATATAAAAAGAGATTTTTTCAGGAAAATGTGTGTATATGCTCAGCCAACAATCGGCTTTAAAAAAGCTAAATAAGGAATTGGGAGCTACGTTGTCGTTTGCTTCATCGTGGTTTGATAGTTCATTGTATTTTACGATAACTTTTAACAGACCTGAGGCAATAGAGTATATCAAAAAAGAATATGCAAAAATTCCCTATATTACGATGGGGCCCATTTTTATAGGAAGTAAACTAACAATAAGTGTAAATGCTAAATCTTTTCCACGATATGCGCCGTTCTTAGAAGAGCTGGCAGATTCGTCTACTCAAGCACAAACTTATCATTCTTGATGGTGATCTTTATTTTTTTAGCATCAGGTTCTTGTAATAAATATTGTGAAATTGGTACGGCGATGTGTTGTTGAATAACACGCTTTAATGGTCGGGCACCAAATTCTTTTACATACCCAAGTTCCGCAATTTTTTTAATTGCACTTGGGGTAATGGTGAGTGCAATGTCACTATCTTTGAGTTTGTTTTCTAGCGCTTTAATATGAATTGCCGCAATTTTTTTAACATCTTCTTCACTTAAACGTTTGAAAAATATAATTGCATCAATACGGTTTAAAAACTCTGGTCTAAAATATTTATGTAATAATTGTTCAACTTCTTGTTTATTTTTTGTGTCAAGTTTTGGTGCTTCTAGGATAATTTGTGATCCGATATTTGATGTCATGATGATGATGCAGTTTTTAAATGAAACGGTGCGACCTTGACCGTCAGTTAAGCGACCTTCGTCAAGAATTTGTAAAAAGATATTAAAGATATCGGGGTGTGCCTTTTCAATTTCGTCAAATAAAATAACGCTGTAAGGATTTCTACGTACTTGTTCGGTAAGTTGGCCACCTTCTTCATGACCCACATAGCCAGGGGGTGAGCCGATTAATCGCGACACTGCATGTTTTTCCATGTATTCTGACATGTCGATACGAATAAGTTTGCGATCGTCGTTGAATAAAAAATCAGCAAGTGTTTTTGCAACTTCAGTTTTAC
>JABSSP010000100.1 GCA_013213985.1 Candidatus Babelota bacterium
TGCTCCATCCAGTCCATGACAGCTTCGCCTTCATGAACCTCACCAATTTTATGTGAAATACCAGTATAAAACAAAATACGCTCGGTAACAGTTGTTTTTCCCGCATCAATATGAGCTGCGATACCAATATTTCTATATTTCTTTAGTGAAACACTCATGACAACTCCCGCCTACCATGCATGATGAGAAAATGCGCGGTTTACTTCCGCCATCCTATAAATATCCATTTTCTTCTTGATGGCACCCCCACGACCTTCATGAGCATCAAACAATTCATGAGCTAGCCGGGTAACCATATTTTTGTCGGAACGAGCAGAAGCCGCATTAATAATCCATCGTATTGCCAAAGCCTGCGCCCTATCTTTTCTTACTTCAGTAGGAATTTGATAGACACTACCCCCAACTCTACGAGGACGAACTTCAACCATTGGAACAACCTTCTCAAAAGCTTTTAAAAAATATTCTAAAGCTTTGTCCTTGTCTCCACCGGCCTTTTTAGCAAGTTTATCCAGCGCACCATATACGATATTACGCGCCACATTCTTCTTGCCACCCTTCATCACGACATTGATAACTTTTTGAACAAGCCCTGACTGATAGATAGGGTCAACACCAATATCTCTTTTAAAACTTTTTTTCTTGCGCCTTGGCATTATTTAACCCTTTTACTTTGGACGCTTGGTACCATAAAGAGACCTTGACTGTTTTCTATTTTCAACACCTGCAGCGTCGAGTGCACCACGAACAATGTGATACTTTACGCCAGGTAAATCTTTTACTTTTCCACCCCGTACAAGCACAAAAGAGTGCTCTTGTAGGTTATGTCCTTCACCAGGTATGTAAGCTGATACTTCAATCCCTGTAGAAAGCTTCACACGAGCGACTTTACGCAACGCAGAGTTCGGCTTCTTTGGAGTTACGGTGAAAACCCGCGTACAAACTCCACGAGCCTGAGGAGCTCCTTTAAGAGCAGGACACTTTGATTTCTTTTTCTCTCGTTTTCTTCCATCCCGGCATAGTTGATTTATGGTGGGCATATCGAAATATTCCTACATTAAAATGGTGATACACAAGTTCAAAAACACGACCTTGCCTTGCAATATATCGAAAATTTGACACTTAGGGTTATAAGTATTCTAACCATTTTGACAATTTTTTCAAGGTAAATTACATAAAAAATGGACCTCTTGGCTTCAGAGGGTAAAAATAACCCCTCTAAAACAATCTTGAGGGGTTCAATTTCTACCAATGCAGCTAGTTTGGCAGACAGATAAAAACCTTATTTTTCTGGACTTAAAAGCACATACATGCTAATTTGTCATGGTTATTTTACTATTTTAATTTAACTGATTTTTTATTTTTTTTCTAGAGGAGTTTGAATGAATTTATTTTCATTGCTATCTATCATTCCAAATGGGCTCTTGTCCGCATCAAGTAAAATGTTTGGAATACTCATAGGGATACTCGGGATAGGGTTCCTTATAGGGTTTCATGAACTTGGGCATTTTGTCTTTGCCAAGCTTTTTAATATCAGGACCCCCTCCTTTTCAATTGGCTTTGGTCCTTCATTAATTTCAAAAAAAATAGGTGAAACCAATTTTTCTCTGTCAGTAATCCCCTTGGGTGGATACGTTGAACTCGCACATGAAGACGAAGATAATAACAAAAAAGACACTAAGTCTACATCACACACATTCACCTCTCGCCCCTACTGGCAAAAGCTCTTAGTAATGCTGGGAGGCATTACCTTTAACCTGTTGTTCGCTTATGTGGCATTTATCCTTTTATTCGCACTCGGCATACCAAAATCAAAATATATGCTCCCGCTTAACAGCACTTCAACGATTGAACGGGTAATGGACAAATCTGCTGCGTCACAGGCAGGGTTGGTTAAGGGAGATACTATTTTAGCAGTCGACGCAGCACCTGTAGAAAATAACGTCGAAGCGCTACTAAAAATTCTAAGGAGTAATCCCGATCAAACACTGACTCTTAGCATCAAACGAGCAGGCCAAACTATGGATATCCCTGTCACTCTTAAATCAATGGATCATCTAGGTAAAAAAATAGGTATTTTGGGCATTGAATTTGGTAGTCGATCTTTGCCAGGAGTTTCTTTTGGGCAAGCGATAAAAAAGGGTATAAAAACGACCAATGACTGTATCAAAAGAACAATTGGTAATTATGCACACTTATTTTCTTCTCGTAGCTTAAGTGGCGCACAGGGCCCTTTAGCAATCATATCTGAAACTGCAAAGGAAGGCAGCCAAGGGTTTAAACAATTGTTAATATTCCTTGCTATTATCAGCATTAATCTCGCTATTTTGAACCTGATACCACTTCCTATTTTAGACGGCGGCCAAATTTTATTTTATTCGATAGAAGCCTTAATTGGAAGAAGCATTCCAACCAACATCAAAGAATATATTCAGATTGGCTGTTGGTTTTTAATTCTAGGAATCATACTTTACGCAAGCTATAACGATATTTTACGAATATTAGGATTTGGTAAATAATCGCTGTACGTCACTATAAAAATAAAAAAA
>JABSSP010000101.1 GCA_013213985.1 Candidatus Babelota bacterium
CCTGCCAGTACAAAATTGATGGCGGGTAATGAATGGCACGCAACAAATGTGGATACTCATCATCTGCTAATGTCATCCAATTAATGTTGTGCTTGGCAATCAGCTCTAACTCTTTTTCAAGCTCATCTGTATTTTGCAAACCAACAACTAACTTTTTTGATTGTAGTTCTGTCAGACCAAATAATTGAATAAACTCTTTTTGACCAAGTTGGTATAAATCAAGTTTATTTTTATTATCCAAAATTGATTGAATAGCAGCTGGTCCAATGCCGGAAATAAGTGAGAGATGTAAGAGTAAGTTTTTTTGATTCATATATAAGAAAAAGGTTTTGCATTACAAGAAAAACTCATAATACAAAACCGCATGTTTAAAAACCCAAAAAAGGATCAAAATTGTCTGTATTATTATCTACACCGGGAGCACGCAAACCTTCATCTTGTTCTGATTGGTCAAGATGCTCAGAGAACATATCAAATTCATTTTGAGCGCTCATAGTAAGTTGTTCAGTTGAATCATCAGAGGATGCTTTTACAACACCAGCCACTACTTTTTTATCCTGCTCTTGTGAACTGTTGTCTCCTGAATCATCTAAACTTTCATCATCATTGTTACTATTTTCTTCAAAGGCTACAACTGATGTTAATTGTTGGCCCTTATCAAGTTTAATTAAGCGTACACCTTTTGCTTGACGCCCAAGTGTTCTAATTTCTTTTGATGGAAGACGAATAATCTTTCCGACTTTATCAATCAATAAAATATTTGAATCAGGGGTTACAATTGCAAGACCAATAACTTCACCGTTGCGGCGACCGGTTGGTATCGTGCGCACACCCACACCACCACGATGCGCTACACGGAAATCAACAATTTTAACACGTTTTCCATAACCATTGCGTGTGGCAAATAAAATATCACCACCGTCATGCACAACTTCCATACCAACAACGTGGTCATCACCTTTTAGTCTAATGCCAATCACACCTGACGCTTGTCGACCCATCGCACGGACTTCATCTTCTTTAAAGCGAATTCCTTGACCATGTGCAGTTGCAATAACAATTGTTCCTTTACCATCACTTAATCTGCAGAATATAAGCTCGTCCTTATCTTTTAAGGTGATTGCACGTATTCCGGTAGAACGTATTTTTGCAAAGTCCATTGCGTTAGTACGTTTGATAATACCATTACGTGTAAGCATGACTATATATTGGTCTTTTAATTCTTTTGCGGACAACAACTTAACAACTGATTCGCCATCAGTTAACGGTAAAATGTTAACAATAGCACGACCACGTGCCATGCGAGAAGCTTCTGGCATTTGATATACTTGTAAACTGTATACACGACCAAAGTTAGTAAAGAAGAGCAACTCATCATGAGTACCTGCGACAAACAAATCTTGGATAAAATCGTCAGATTCTTTTAAACTTGCCATACCCATTTTACCTTTTCCACCACGATGCTGCACTCCATATGTGTCAAGTGTTACACGCTTAATGTATCCCTTGCCCGTTAATGTCACTACAACATCACCTTCTGGAATGAGGTCTGCTTCAGTGAACATATCCAGTGGACCTTCGA
>JABSSP010000102.1 GCA_013213985.1 Candidatus Babelota bacterium
CCAACATCGGTTGTAAACACATCATATGCAGGAATAATTCTGTAAGGGGGTGCTTGTGGTTCAGTAACTTGAGAAATACAACATTCATCTAGAATATATGCAAAGTCAGCAGCATGGAACACAAGTTCTCCAAAGTCTTGGAAGAAAATGCAGCCAGAAACCCACAGATTTTCAATTAATGCATTGCACACTTGCAAACAACCAACACCCAAGTTACACAAAACCGTTTGATTTGGATTGTTAACACACGTTGGGGGCATTGTTGGACACGGTACTAATGTTGTACATACAATTGCACGCGTTGCATCGTCTCCAGAACCTTCTGGTGCAAGCGTAATGCGCGCGTCACCATTTTTAAGGTATCTGCAATATTCTTTAAAGACGGGATTATTTCTGTCGCACCGGCAGACTTCGTCCATGGTTTTTCTCATGGTTTCCCATGGCACAACTCGGTTGCCTCTTTTTGCCGCCTCAACAATACACTCAAGTTCAGGATTGATCATGTCACACAAGCCAAACTTTTTCCACGCCTTGGTAACCTCTGATGCAACACGCGGCGTCATGAACGCATAATCACCGTCAGTTTGCGAAAGTTTAACTTGATCTTCATACGTCAGACCAAAATCTTGGGCGGTCCATGCGAGCAACCCCCCGCTGCACACAAGTGAAAAACCAAAAAATAAACTCATGATACTTTTTTTCATACAAACTTTCCTTTTTTTGTTTGACAACAGCATACATCACTCAACATTTTTTTTACAATTTTTTTAAACTCCTTTCTTTCACATAAGGGCTCTCCCTCTTGTGTATATAACAAGTCAATCTTTTTTCATCAATAGATGGTATACATTTTATATTATATGTAAGAACTTACTACATCATATCTTATGATGGAAGATATGAAAAGAAAATTTGCAAGCAAGATATTTTGCTTGCCCAAAATACCTTGACTAAAAGGGCACCCAGGCTTCGCATAAAGCTACGCCGGGCAGGCAAACAGGGTGTTGGATCCCTTTACCGCGCCTCAACCTTGACCACACGTCCTACGGACTTCGGGTCAAGGACCCGCTACCGGAGTTTACATTATAAAGATTAATTTAATCGCATCCTGAGTGTTTTTCTTAAAAAGAAAAATGTATCGAAGGACAAAAAAGGAAGAGCCCCTTTATAAAAAGGAGCCCTCTTGTTTAAAAACAAAATTGTTGAAATTACTATGGTGCTCCTATTGGCGTTGGCGCTGGACAATTACCTACCGGCTGTTTACACACAGTTCGTGGGTAACGGAACGCAAGTGACGTTGCATAAACAGGATTAGCAAATTCTTGTCCAGGAGCAACTCTAATAAACTCTAAACGAACCATATCATCCGGTGCAATGAACCCCGGTGGAATACATGCAGTAGCAGTATAATGATCAAAGGTTCCAACGGGCCCCGCCGTGATCACAACTTCATTTGTATCTACAGTAGAAGCATTAGTACCCACAAAGTCTATAAAACCTTGTTCGCCGTCAGCACGGAATTCAAAACAAATTTGAAATTGTACTTCATCATCTGTTAGACCACCTGTATTAACCAGAAAACAAATATCAATTTCAGTATTACCTGGACTATTTACATCAAAGGGGGTTTGTGTGTCAGTACTTATTGGCAATGCCACTGAATGCACGAGCAACCAAATTACTTCTGCATTCAGTGGCATTGCCAGAATCATAAATGCCCATCGTACGTTGGCGCGAGGCGATACGGAGCAGGATCTGAAATAATGCTTGTGCAACTTTCGTTCCAATGCGCACCGAATTCAAGCGCACTAAAAACTAATTCGCCACAATCTTCAAAGTGAATGCAGCCAGAAATCCAGAGATTTTCAACTAAAATGTCACATGCTTGTAAAAAGTCGGTGCCAAGATTACAAATGACGGTTTGCTTTGTACCTGTCGGAACAACGGGTGGCATGGTTGGGCATGGTACAAATGTTGGACAATTTATTAAAAATCGCGTGGTTTTGTAGTCAGGCGCTTTTGGCGATCTACAAATTTGTGCATCACCCTTTTTTAACGCTGCTTTGTAGTTTTTTAACTTTTTATTGTGCGGACTGCACTGCAGTGCAGTGTCAACTGCGCGCTCAACCCACGCGTAGTCACAAACTTTATTTTCTTTTTTTATATAATCTACAACTCTTTTAATGTCGCGACGTTTTTGTGAACGTTTGACGGTGCGACATACCTTTGATAATTCTTCGCACACATTTGGTGTTAACCATGCGTACCGCGTGTTGTCTGCACGCTTAAGACATGCAACATCTTCAGCTGAAAGCCCGTACTCTTGTGCTGTCAACGCTACAAGACCTGCACTACTAAACAATAATACACTCAATGCGGTTATGCGAAAAAATTGTTTCATACTTTTCTCTCCTTAAAAAGATTTTTAACTAACATTGGCAAGTAAGGTAGCTTTATCTCTTTTTTTTGTATTCTTCATGTTATAAACATACCAACTCTACCCTAGCGTGAAAATATAATTTTTGGCAAATGATTTTTTGTACATAAAAAAAAAAGGACTCTCTAAAAAAGAGAGCCCCTTTTTGTTCCGACTATTAGTCGAAAAAAATTATGGACAGTTAAATGGTAATTTAGCTGCACCTCTGCTTGGGTAGCGGAATGTGATTGTAGAAATGTAAATTGGACGATCAAATCCCTCATCAGTTTCAATACGAGCCACAACTAAGCGTGCTTGGTCACCAGCGTTAATTCCAGATCCAGCTGGGATGCATGCAGTTCCTACATAATGATTTAATGGATCTTCTCCTGTTGGCGTATCATTCACACCTATAACACTGAAACCAGCTGCACTGTCTTCTTTTCCAGCAAAACCTTGCGTATCTTTATCTTTAAATTCGTAGCACACACCGAAGCTAACCTTACCTGATTCACCATCGCTATTAGCAAGTGTAAAGAAACAAACTTCAACTTCAACAGCTTGCACACTTACAATATCAAAGTCACATGGCACACAGAAATTTACTGCCGGATGTGGTGGCGTAGGCATAGGGGGGTTATCGCTTGGGTTACCAATTATCGGCACACGGCGCACAATCATTTGGAGGTGCTTGCGGATCCTGAATCAGGCCCGTACAGCTTTCGTCAAGAAGTATACCAAACTCAGCTGCACTGAATCTAAGCTCACCATAACCACTCGTTGTGGGAGCAACGCTAGCGCTAGCACACAGTTCCCCACACACTGTCAGATCACCACACACAACTAGGTTCTGCTCAAGGCGAGCGTTTTGTGCGATCAAGTCACACATGACGTCAAACGACTGTGCTTGTACTTGTAAAGTGGAAAGTAAAAAAAATAGCCC
>JABSSP010000103.1 GCA_013213985.1 Candidatus Babelota bacterium
AGATACAGGCAGACCTGGCTACCACCCTTCAACCTTATTAAAACTTTATGTCTACGGTTATATGAATCGCGTACAAACCAGTCGACGATTAGAACAAGAGTCTCATCGCAATCTGGAATTGATGTGGCTGATTGAGCGGTTACAACCAGACTTTAAAACTATAGCGGACTTTCGCAAGGCTAACGGCAAAGCCATTCGGCAGGTATGTAAGGAATTTGTTTTGCTCTGTAGACATTTGAATTTGTTAAGTCACGATATGGTTGCCATTGATGGCAGTAAATTCAAAGCAGTTAATACGCGAGATAAAAGTTTTACCAAGACAAAGATAAAAATGCGGATCAAGGAAGTTGAGGAAAGCATTGATCGTTACCTAAAAGATCTGGATGCAGCAGATAATGATGACTCAGGTGGCTCACACATTAAAGTCGATCGCATGAAAGATAAGTTAAAGCGTCTTAAGCTACAAATGAAGGGTTTAAAAAAGATTGAAGCTGATGTTGAGCAGTCTCCCGACAAGCAGAAATCATTAACCGATCCTGATGCGCGTATTATGAAAGGCAGCATGAATAGCCGAATACCCGCATATAATGTTCAATCTGCTGTTGATCCCGAAAGCCATTTGATTGTTGCGCATGAAGTCACACAAGAGCCCAGTGATCGTCGCCAACTATTTAATATGGCTACACAGGTCAATGAAATCTTACAATCAGAAAACCTCAAGGTATTCGCTGATAAAGGTTACTACAAAAGCCAGGAAATTCTTCTATACCATGAAGCTGGCATCACGACTTATTTGCCTAAAACCTATACCTCGGACAATGCAGCTAAAGGACTTTTTACACGTAGCCAATTTATTTATATTGAAGAGGACAATGAGTATCAATGCCCAGCAGGTGAGCGACTAACATGGCGCTCCAGAATTAATGAAGATGAACGTGACCTTGATACCTATCGGAGTGCTGCTTGTCCACAATGTAAAATACGAAATCAATGCACGAGTTCCAAACAATCTCGAAAAATTAAACGATGGATACATGAAGAGTTACTCGATGCGCTGGAAGATCGAATGTTACATAACCCTAAAGCGATGACATTGAGAAAACAAACGGTCGAGCATCCGTTTGGTACTATCAAACACTGGATGGGCGCTACGCACTTCCAGATGCGCCGTCTTGAGAATGTGAAAACCGAAATGAGTCTTCATGTTTTAGCGTATAACATGAAAAGAGTGATTAATATGATAGGTGTTAAAGCGTTAATGGAGGCAATACCCGCCTAGTTTAGCTTGGCCTTTTTATATTCTGCTCATAAGCAAAATTTACAGTCTCAATATCAGATTAAGGCTTTTGATTTAACCACAGAATCATTAACTCTATGTTTTCACACAGCCTGGACAGCTAACGGATGAAGAAAGAAGCCTTATTTCATAGTATACAAATACTTATGTTGATAAATGAAAAATAGAATCAACTATTTACAAGATTATTTCATTAATCTCAATATCATCAATAAAAATACCCTCGGTGACACTGGTATTGTATACATCAACGGCAAAACCTCCGGTGATACCCTGAAGAGCGCTCACTTCAGGTATAACAGCAGTGCTGGATAAGTAAGTGAGATCCCAGTCAACAGGTTCAGAGTCGCTGGTCAGCCAGATTTTAGCACTCAAGGTTGTGGATACGCCCGGCACTGTTTGTTCTACTCTAA
>JABSSP010000104.1 GCA_013213985.1 Candidatus Babelota bacterium
AAACTTGGATAAAAAAAGTTAAGTCTTGTTTTTGAGTTGCGACTGTCTGCGTAGCTCTCGGATGGGCAGACAGTCGCAACTTTTCCTGTTTAAAGAAACTATCGAACGGAGTATTTGGCTTTGTCTTAAAATTGAGTATCTGGCTCTAGATACAGCTATTTGGTGTTTTTGCTTATATCATTATATTAATTTAATGCACCATTTGACAATTATTTAATAAAATATAGACTTAAAATAAGCATATGAAGGTATCTTCGAAAAGCGGTTTTTGAGGGCTTTATATACGAATATGAAGGAAAATATATGAAAAATAACATTTTATCTCCTTGTAACTCTGTTCTGCTTGGGTAGTTCAATCTCATCTGTTGCTGTACATGAGATGTATTGTGGAATGGAGAGTATTCCCCTCCAAGAACTTTTATTACCATGGACCCCCTATAGTGGACTTGTTATTTCTGATCGTGCGAGACAAGAAAGGGCAGTAATGCACCATGTCAAGTTTATACACAGATTTAGTGAAGGGCATGGGAAGGTACTTCGACCAGTAAAAATGGAAAATGGTGGAACTACAGTTAGGGTTAGATGCCCCAATGGGGAAAAAAAAATATCATTTTAATAAAGCTCAGATCGCAGAAATGGAAAAGGGATATAATCCCTTAATCGTGCTGGAATATTTACGCAAAGTTCAACCAGATATATTGCGCACACATACTGGTGAAAAACCATTTGCATGTAAACATCTAGATTGTACTTATCGCACAACACAAACAAGCAACTTAACCAGGCATATGCGCACACATAGATGACACAAAACAAAAACCAGCAAATATAACAGTTGTTATGCAAGACTATGAAGATACAGACAGTCAATAGTATTGATCTTTATGTAAACTAATATGGCATACAAAAAAGCAGGACTTAGCAAAGTCACTGGAGCACCTGTAACAGTATTTTAAAGCACACGTAAGTTCTTCGTAATTAATAAATAGAATTCCATAAAGGGAAAGACTGAGCGACTTCTCTATGATGAATGTCATTTTTAAAGTAAGATGCCTTTTTGTGCGATATGGAAAAAATCTGCGATGTACTTCAACACGATCCTTCACGCATAGAAGATCCTGATCGTAAGGAATTTTGTCTAATAATGACCAGTGACATGGGTCTTAATCCAGACAGTGGAATTAAGGTCATTCCAGTCAATGCTGCGGATCAAGAAAAATATGCTGCGTATAAACAGAAGTATGAAGCGTTAATAAGCAACATTAAAAAAGATCTAGGTGTTAAATAAGTTAAATATCATTCAAAAATATATTGAGCTACATCTGAAAGTTGATTCAGGTGTAGCTCAATATTTTGTGCATTTTTTTTGATCATAATAAAAGGAACTTTGCTTGTGGTGTGTGCAGTATGCGGTTGGTTGTTTTTTTCATCAAACATGATTTCTGCGTTGCCGTGGTCGGCAGTGATGTAGAGTGTTCCGTTCATTTTTTCAACGAGTTCTTCGTACAGTTTTTTTAGTTGTGCATCAAGGCATTCAATTGCTTTTTGTGTCGCTTTAAAATTGCCTGAATGGCCAACCATGTCAGCGTTGGCATAATTAATTAAATAAAAATCACAGGGGTTTGTTTGTAGTGATTTCAAAACTGCTTCAGTAATTGCAGGCGCTGACATGCACGGATGATCAACGTACTTATTTTCTTTTAATGAAGGGATTAAAACTTGTGTTTCATTGGGGAAAGCCTCTTCATGATCAGTAGTAAAAAAATACGTAACGTGTGCATACTTTTCAGTTTCTGCAATAGTAAAAATAGTTTTACCTGCTGCGCTTAATTTTTCTTTTAAAGTGTTTTCAATTTTTTGTTGTTCAAAAAGAACTGTTGTTTCTAGATCAGCGTCATAGTTTGTTGGCGTGATAAAAAAAGTAAGGTTTATTTTTTGTCTATCAAATTGTTTAAATTCTTTATTAATAAACGCTGCCGTTAATTGGCGTGCACGGTCTGGTCTGAAATTAAAAAAGATAATGCCATCACCGTCTTGTACGTTAGTTTCTTTTTCAACCGCAATGGGTGGTATAAATTCGTCATCAATGTTTTCATCATAACTTTTTTGTATGAGCTGTGTGATGTTGTACTCGCAGTTGTGCGTAGGTTTTGCTAAACAACGATAACTTTTTTCAATTCGGTCCCAATTGTTGTCACGATCCATTGCGTAAAAACGTCCATGAATTGATCCAATAACAACAGTGTCATCCGTTTCAATTTGTTTTAAAAAATTAAGAGCATAACGTGGTGATACATCACGCCCATCTAAAAAAAGATGCAACATAATTTTTTTAATGCCAACTTGTTGTGCAATTTTAATATACGCTTGCAAATGATCAATATGACTGTGCACACCGGCGTCAGACAAAAGACCCATGATGTGCAAACGGCCGTTATTTTTGTTAAGTTTTTCAAGTGAATCAATTAATGTTTTATTTTTTTCAAGTTCGTTGTTTTTTATTGCATCGTTAATAAGTGTGACCGGTTGTTTAGTTATTTTGCCTGCACCAAGTGTTAAATGACCAACTTGTGAATTACCAATGTAACCTTCAGGCAAACCAACGGCAGGGCCAGCAGCTTGCAGTAATGCATGGGGATACTGTTGCCATGCATAATCTAAAAAAGGTGTGTGTGCATGATGAATTGCGTTCCACTTTTTATTTTCGCTGTAGCCAAATCCATCGAGTATAACAAGTGCGGTAGGGTGTTTCATTTATTCGTTATGTTTTTTTATTGAAGTAATTGCACGTGAACATGCATGTGAACAACGCGTTGCTTTTTCTAATCCTTCGAGTGTTACCGCATTACAGACATGCGCGTCTTCATCACAGGCAGCCAGAGTTGCGCGGCATGATGCAGCACATGCTT
>JABSSP010000105.1 GCA_013213985.1 Candidatus Babelota bacterium
AAGTCAGGCAACTATTCACCAAGGAACTAACAACTACCTAGGACCATATTTAACGAGTCCTCCAGCGGGACTGATGATTAATGGAGTTCTTATTTCACCAAATCGTAACCCTGGTGTTGACAATGCTGCTTTTGCTGAAGATGGATTTAATGGACCAATTTGTGCTGTACCGAATGTTCTTGATCAAATTCTTACATCACAAGATCCGATTTTCTTATCAACTGATGACATTGACGTATGTGGCGCACGAACTCGTGGACTATCACACAAAATATTTGCTCATCTAAGTTATGAATGGTGTGAAGACGAATGTGGTTATGCTCCATTTCTTGGTGTTGGTGGTAGCGTAGAATTTGGCCAAAACTCTGCAGGAAGCAGTGGTGCATGCAAAACAGATTGTAATGATTCTTCATGCGCACCAGCTAACTTGATTGGTGACTGCGCCAAATGTGCGGTTTCTCAATGGGGAATTTGGCTTAAAGGTGGTATTACCTTTAATTAATAAAAATACCACATCTTAAAAATTAAGAGGACTCATTTTTGGGTCCTCTTTTTTATTGTTAAAAATATTTTTTTAAAACATCAGGCACGAATTATTGACTTCATTTTCTGATTGTGCAAGAGTTTCCAATGAGTAGTTGAATGAGTAATATCAATAGTTGTTTTCAAAGGGGAGTTGTATGATCAAGCGTTTAATGGTGCGCCTTTCTGTTGCGGCCGTCATCTTAGGTAGTTCTTTAAATATGGTGGGCACGACGTCTTATTACCGCATTCGTTCACAGTCAACCGATTCTGCACGTGAATTAGTAGGGTGGGCACATTTAATTAATCAATATAATCCAGAGGCATGTAACAACGAACACGTCTTTGCAATTACACCAGAATACACACGCTCGTATGATTCAGACGACATTGCATTTTGTTTGTTTGGCAAAGATTGTTTAAAAAGTTACGCATGTCCAACATTAAAAATTTCTGGTAGCCGGGTAGAAGGCCGCGGACAAAAAGATTGGTTGGCAGATTATTTTGGATTACCAACAGACTTTGAAAGTTCAATTACATTCAACCCGCGCATTGAAAATTATCTTGTAGATTTTAATTATTATGTTTCATTTGACAGCTGGTGCACCAAAGGGGTTTACTTTAGAGTTCACGCGCCGGTTGTGTATTCAAAATGGAATCTAAACTATTGTGAAACCGTTGCAGTGCGCGGTGAAGCAAGTTACGACGAAGGTTATTTTGCAACGGTTGAAATAAAACGTGATCGTTTGCTCGATAGTTTTTCTGATTATGTGACTGAATGCAAAGTTCCTGATTTAGGAAGAATTGGTGATTCAGATTCTACTGCAGGTGCTAATGGCGAACTGATTATTTTTGAACCGCTTGGTTGCTCAAAATGGGCATCACGTTGTGACACGATCAAAGAAACTAAACTTTCTGACATTCAACTAGCACTCGGTTGGAACTTTTGGTTGTGCGATGATTATCATGCTGGGTTAAATGTGCGCGCCTCTATTCCAACGGGTAACCGCCCTGATTGTAATTTATTCTTTGAACCAATCGTAGGTAACGGTCATCATTGGGAAGTTGGTGTTGGCTTTACCGCGCATCACACATTCTGGAGAGATTGTGATGATTCACAAAGTGTTGGTTGGTACGTTGATATGAATATTACGCACCTATTTAAAGATCGCCAATGCCGTGTGTTTGATTTAAAAAACAAATGTAATAGTCGCTATATGTTGGCCGCTGCGCTTGGTACACCAGTGAATGAGTTGCAACAAAGTGATACCAATCCGTCAATTGTTCCTTCAGCGCAGTTCAAACATAAATACACGCCAGTGGCGAATTTAACTAAAACATTGGTTGATGTGACAGTTCCTGTGCAAGTGGATCTTGCAGTTATGTTCAGTTATACCCGTTGTAACTGGAGTATAGACTTTGGGTATAACTTTTGGTACAGAAGCTGCGAAAAACTCAGGTTCGACGTGTGTGACAATTGCCAAAGCCCACTTGTGAACAATCGTAAATGGGCACTCAAAGGTGATGCTCATATGTATGGATTTGTAAATATTGGAGAGAGTACCTTAGCTATTCCACTTTCAGCAACCGAAAGTCAGGCAACAGTGCATAAAGGAACAAATAACTTTGCAGGGCCTGATACTACTTTCAACAATCCAGCAGCTGGTATTAATAGTGTAGGACCTACACGAAATCCAGGTGTTGATAATGCGCAGTTGGCCGATGTAACGAATGGCGATAATATTAACGATACAAGAACGGGTGGTCAGCAAACTAATACATCAATTGACCCTATTTTCTTATCACACAATGACATAGACATTTGCGGTGCACGAACTCAAGGACTTTCACACAGAGTCTTTAGTTACTATGGCTACACATGGTGTGAAGATGAATGTGGACGCATTCCATATTTAGGTTTTGGATACAGTGTTGAATTTGGACAAGACCGTGCAAGTACTAACAAATCGACTGACACAACATGCGGTGATTTCTCTTGCTTGCCGTGTGAAAAACGAGGCGCTGAGTGCAACAGATGCTCACTTTCACAATGGGCAATTTGGCTCAAAGGTGGATGGGCGTTTAACTAATTTTTTGTTCCTAAAAAATTAAGTAAAAAAGAGGACTCGTTTTTTCGGGTCCTCTTTTTTTGTTTTGAAAAATATTTTTTTATTATCATGTCACAACTATTGACTTCACTAATCGATTGTGCAAGAGTTTTCATTGAGTAGTAGTTTACCATGGTAGTTATCGTTGAAAAAGGGAGTTGTATGATCAAGCACACAAGTATGAAATATCTTTTAATACTGTTAGGTTTTTCTAGCTTTGCACAAGCAGTACCGTATTACCCAGTTCGTTCTCAATCACAAGATTCAGCACGTGAGTTAGTTGGACTTGCACGTGAAATTCATTTATACCGCCCGGATGCGTGTGACATTTATAAAGTGTTTGATGTAGCGTTTGAATATTCACGCACGTTTAATTCTAAAGAAATTGCACAGTGTCTTTTTGGTCAAGCATGTTTAACCGATTGTGAGTGTCCAACTATTAAAATTTCTGGCCCCGATGTTGAAAATCGTGAGGAAAAAGATTGGGATGCAAGTTACTTTGGATTACCAGACGATTTTCAAAGTACGATTACATTTAGACCACGCATAGAAAATTATCTAGTTGATTTTTATTGGTATTTTGGTTTTGATCAATGGTGCAAAAAAGGAGTGTATTTAAAAATTCATGCTCCAGTTGTTCATACAAAATGGAAATTAAATTATTGTGAAACAATTACCAATCCTGGATCTATGTTTGATGGGAAAAAAGGAACCGCCCGGGCTGTACAAAGTTTTTCTGATTGGGTGAGTGAGGAACAAGTTGCCAATGGTGATAAAGAGGAGGTTTTCAAACCACTTGGGTGTTCTCGCTGGGCATCACCGTGTGACAGATTACATGAAACACGACTTTCTGACATTCAACTAGCCTTTGGTTGGGATTTTTTGCAATCTTGTGATCATTACCTTGGCTTGAGTGTTCGTGCAGCCATTCCAACGGGCAACAGACCAAAATGTGATTTCTTATTTGAACCGATCGTGGGCAATGGTCACCATTGGGAATTAGGTGCAGGATTGAATGCGTATCGCCGTGTATGGCAAGATTGTGATAATGGTCGCGAAGTTGGTTTTTATCTTGAAGCGCAAGTGACGCATCTATTTAAAGACAGACAATGTCGTGTTTTCGATCTCAAGCAAGGGTGCAACACGCGATATATATGTGCCGTGAGGGATTGGAGTCAGACTTTAGATTCTACCAATATAATTGTTAAGAGTCCTGTTGCTAATTTAACTAAAATTCCGGTTGACGTGAGTATCAATTATCAGGCAGATGTGACTGCGATGTTTAGCTATCTTAGTTGTTGTTACACATGGGATTTTGGGTACAATTTCTGGGCACGTGGATGTGAAAAAATAAGCCTTGATGATTCTGTCAATTGTGATGATTGTCCATGCCGCTTGCCTTTTAGTGACGAACGACGTTGGTTAGTATGTACAGACACAAACCTCTTTAAGTCTGAGAATAGCTCTCCGGAGACAGTTCCTTTGACTCTTGATTTAATTGACTTTTGTGCTGCACGCACCAAATCAATGTCGCACAAGCTCTTTGGTTTTGTGAGTTATAAATGGTGTGAAGATGAGTGTGGCAAACATTATTTTGCAGGTGTCGGTGGTTTTGTTGAATGGGGCCAAAATGATGGATGCGATCCATGCTGTGATCCAACGTTAGTAAGTACGACTACAAGTTGTTCAACTGATTGTGATGATGTGTGCAATCCGTGCGACAGCAATGATTGTGTGCAATGTACACCATCTCGATGGGGTCTGTGGTTTAAAGCTGGTGTCGCATATAATTAACGTTGTTTAAAAATTGAGAGAGAATTTTTGTATGATGAGTATTTTAAAAAAGGGGAGCGGTATGATCAAGCACCAAGGGCGTTTCTTTACTGCGTTATTATGTTTAGTTGTTGCTAGTAGTTCATTGCGTGCAGTGCCATATTGTGCGTTTCGTTCGCAGGCATCAAACTCAGCGCGGGAATTAGTTGGTTGGGCGCACGAAGTTAATATTTATAACGATGGACTGTGCGAAGATTACAAAACATTTGCATTGACATTTGAATACAGCAGATCATTTGATGAAAAAGGTCTGGCACGTGGATTGATTGGAATAGATTGTTTGGATAATTGTGAATGTCCGACAATTAAGATTTCTGGTAGCCGTGTTGCTGACCGTGGTGAAAAAGATTGGCTTGCAGACTACTTCGGTTTGCCAACAGACTTTAAAAGCACGGTAACATTGAATCCAACCATCAAAACCTATTTGGTTGACTTTGCCGGATACTGGGGACTTGATAGCTGGAGAAAAGGACTTTACTTTAGAGTTCACGCACCAGTTGTCCACACTCGTTGGAATTTAAATTACTGTGAAGAAGTTGAAGCACGTGGCGTAGCATCGTATGATCCTGGTTATTTTGGAACCGTGAGCATCACTCGTGATCGACTTAATGATGATTTCTTTTCATACATCACTGCGTGTAATGTTCCTGATTTAGGACGTACGCGAGATTTGAACGGTGTCAACGACAGTGGTCAAGTTATCAGATTCGAACCACTTGCGTGTTCTAAGTGGGTAGGTGCGTGTGACAGAGTTTCAAAAACTGCACTTGCTGAAATCACTCTAGCATTTGGATATAACTTCTGGCAGTGTGATAATTATCATGCCGGGTTCAACCTTCGTGCAGCATTACCAACTGGCACTCGACCAGACTGCAAATTATTCTTCGAGCCAATTGTTGGTAACGGCCATCATTGGGAAATTGGTGCAGGCTTCACTGGACATTATACTTTCTGGAGAGGGTGCAACGACGACAGCAGCTTAGGGGTCTACCTTGATGCGAACTTTACGCATCTGTTCAAA
>JABSSP010000106.1 GCA_013213985.1 Candidatus Babelota bacterium
CTCCATTTGTTACCATCAGTGATATAGAAGCACAACGTCTAGACGTTGTGCTTCTATATCAGCTAGACGTTGTGCTTCTATATCACTGATGGTAACAAATGGAGTTTCTTTTTGTTGAGTTAATTTTTTACCACCATAGTATGCACCGGCACCAGCTGCGGTCGCCGCGGCAACACCAGCTGCAATTCCGGCTGCTGCCTCTGGATGAGCTTTTGCCCAGCCATAGCCCTTTGTTGCAGCGGTTCCTATGCCCTTGCCCATATCACTAAAAATATCTGCATTGGCACTCGCGCCTGATAGGCCTAAAATGGCCACAATTGCGTAAAATACGCCTTTTTTACTGTTTTTCATTGTTCTTCTCTTTAAAAATAGTTAATTATATTAAGCATCTTCTGGAAACATTTCAATATGTTCTTCCTACGTTGGTGGTGGCAGTTCTTCTTCTTGTTTACGTTATTCTTGAACTTCTCGTAATTCTGAAATAATTCCTGGCGATAAACCAAGACCACTCTCCACGGCGCCCCCCACACCACGTTCTTGATATGCTTTTTTTGCAACCATTAAGGCGGCAATCGCCATCATAGTTGTTTGTAGCGCTTCTATAGGGTTTTCTATTATCCACGATATGAGTTCACTTTTTTTCTTAGTAAGCTGTTCTTTTATTGAAAGCGGTTCTTCATCAGTAGTTAGGTCTTTATCGGTAATTTCTGCTGGCTGATCTTCTTGTCTCGCAATAATATCTATCAACGGTGGTACCGTTACAACATCTTCTTGTCCAAAATCCTCCTGGACAACATCGGTTGTTGGAGCAGTAATTGCTTGCGCTAGAAAGTCCGCATTTGATACCATTCCAGGTTCAACTTCTGTAACCGTAGAAATTCTTTCCAGTACTTCACTTGAACTCACAGACCCTGAAAAGGCCAATAAGCCCACCAGAACGTATAAATTAAACTTTTCCATCTCTATCTCCTTTATAATGATTACACGTATATATTTCTATTATTAATTATAATGCAATTAGTAAAGTAAAATAAAGAGTTTGGGGTATTTATTTTTTATTTCTTCCTGTGATGAAGGTGGATCAATAAAACGTTACAGGGTAGATTTTGAAAGGAAAAATGCGCCAGAGAGGTAATTTTTCTCTCTGGCGCGTTAGACTTTGTTATGTTAGACTTTGTTATCTGGTCTTTTGTTTAGAAACCATACCTAGTAGCTAAACCTCTTCCCTTTCCTTTCAAGGCGCCAACCCTTCTTGTCCCAACAACTCTTTCAGCTATGGTTGGTTTTATAAATCCTCGATCTTGTCCAAATTCTCGAAACTGCCCTCTAGCTTGACCGTACAGTTCTTGACCTCTGGCCCTTGCCTCTCGAGAAACGTCCTGTGCTTTAGTAGCAAATTTCCCAGCTTTAATTTCTGCTGCTGAGAATTCTTTACCTATATCTCGTCTTAAGGTCGGCATTAAGGGTTGTCCTGGTTTTAAGTCTTTTTTGTATTTGTATGCCTTATGCGCACCGTAACCAGCTGTTCCAAGAACTGCTGCAGTACCAAGACCAATACCTATAGCTTTCGCTGGGTTTTTTTTGATATTTTGCCACATATTTGACTTTACCGTTACGCCTGAAAGCGCTAAAACCGCTACAGTTACGTACATCACGTTTTTTTTGAAGTTCTTCATGACTTCTCCTTCTTTGAAAAATAAATAGATATATATATTCCTATTATTAATTATAAACTAAATTGAATGTATAAATAAAGGGTTTTGCGATATTTCGTATTTTTACTCTGTGAATAGTTTAAAAAGATCACGATCTACTTCTGGGAAAATCGTGATCTTTTTTTAGATTTAGCTTAAGGCTATTGGCCACTTATCTGGCTTCCAACGAATCCATCACGTTTTTTGTTAGGTTCATTCATTTTATTCTCCTTTTTTAAAGAACACCTCATATAATTTGGGCACGACGCCCAAAAATTATTAATTATTGACCCCTCTTAACGGAAGGGCCTCATACCCGCGAATAACACGCGGTTGTAAAAGTCCAGGACGTTGCTGTACTAATTGCCCCGCAACCCTACGTATCCTTGGCTGCCTCTTGTGCAATTTTTCCTACATCATCTGAGACCTCTTGGTCTGTTACCTCTTGTTGTTGAGCAGCTTCTTTTTCCCCTGCTTTTCGTGCTTCTTTTTCCGCTACTTTTTGCGCAGCTTGTTCTTTAGCCTCTCGTATCTACTAATAAAATCATCAAGCTTTTCTAACCCTGCTTGATGATTTTCAACCTTTGTTTCACGCTTTAATTGAGACATAGAACGATTCAACTGTTGATGCTCTTTAGTTAATTTTTCAAGAACGTTACGCTGTTCAGACGATAAATATTCAACCCCGGGCAATGCCTGACTTATTTCACGTATTTTCCGTGTTTTTTGAGTAACTTTCTCTGTAAAACTATATTTCCTCGCACGACGCCGAGCTTCCCTGCGCTTGTCCATTTTACGGGCCTGTATTTTTGCGCTCACGTCCTTGGCTGCGCAATAAAACCCAACAGAGACAGCAACCACAAAAAGTAGCGATACATAGGTCATAATTTTTTTTAAAAGGTTCATACATTTGTTCCCTTTTTAATCAACACTGTTCAAACCTGTACATCAGGTTTGGATACAATTATTGCATTTTATTTCTATTATAATTATAACTTAAATTTATAGGTAGAATAAATAATTTTGATGATATTTTATGTTTTTCAGGGAGAATTTTTCAGATTAACTTGCCATTAAATCAATCCAGATATCCTCAATGACCTTTTCTGGGACAATTGGACGAAAGAAAATATACCTTTCGCCTTCAGGCAATGCACAGTGAAGATTACCGGTCAATTTAACGTCAATGACCGGAGAATAGGAACCATATTCGTGCAGATGATGCTTAACAACAGGTTTACGGTAAAAATAATTGAAAAATTCGTAAATTAAATCATCTTTTTCAGTTTCTGATGATACGGCAAAACTATCAATTACTGCAAAGGTTCCTCCTTTAGGAACAACAAACACAATGTTGTCGGTATTATCTTCTTCTTTAACTCGCCACACGTCCGCTGCAAGTGCAACTGCAACCGGACACGCACCAGACATAAGAAGTTCTTTTACCCGTGCTTCAGTGTAGACCTGCACCCATTCTTTTTGTTTAATCAGCAGTTCTTTTATCTTTTTTATTTTTTTTGGATCCTTGAGTGCATTAATTGATCCAAAAAGATAGTGCGCTGCAAACATAATTGCCTCACGCGGAGCATTGGTCATGCTGATACGGCCAGGAGACATATCCTTTTTAAAAACAAGTCCCCACGTTGGAGGTGGCGTTTTACCACCAAAATAGTTTTTATTAATTCCTAAACCATAGACTGTCCAAAAGTAAGGAAGCGTATAATCATTATTTGGGTCATGATATTGACTTGTTACTGCCGGCTCAAGACGATCAAAAAAATTTAATTTTGATTTATCTATTTTTTTGATTAAACCATCTTTAATCAATGCGGAAACAATATAATCACTTGGTATTAAAATGTCGTAACCTGCACCACGCGTGCTTTTAAGTTTTCCATACAATTCTTCATTGGTTTCATAATACGTTAAGTAAACTTTAATACCGGTTTCTTTTTCAAACTCTTTTAAATATTTGGCATCGAGTAGAAGCGGCAAGGTGAAAACGGTAATACTGCGTTCTTTGCGAAATATATTTGCAACTTTTGGTGAAAAAAGAAATGCAAAAATAACACCTAACCAAAAAAGTACAATCAGTGTCCGCGCGCCATAAAATAAAAAAAGATTCTTACTCGTCATACCATGTCCGCCTTGCTTATTTGGAGCCAAGAAAACATCATAACTACAAGACTACTGATAACTAATAAAAATACTGACAAGGCATTAACTACGGGTGTTGCACCAGAACGAATCATAGAAAAAATATACATTGGTAAGGTTTGTGTTGCGGCACCAGATGTGAAAAACGCAATAACAAAATCATCAAGTGACACAATAAAAACAAGCAGGCCGCTTGCAATTAACGCCGGATATAATAAAGGAACAATCACGCGCCACAGTGTTTGAAATTGTGATGCGCCTAAATCCATTGATGCTTCAGTATAACGCGTATCAAGTTCTTCAAATCGTGATTGAATAATAGGAATGGTGTAACCAAGGCCAACTAATGTGTGACCTGCAATAATAGTAGTTAAACCAAGCGGCACCATTAAAAAATAAAACAACGTTAACAAACCAACGGCCAGCACAACTTCTGGTGCAGCGAGTCCACCATAAAAAAGCGGTAATAAGTTGTTAAACTTATTTTTTGGTCTGAAAAAAACAAATAACACTGCTAACAAAATACTGAGCACCATTGATACGCATGCAACAATAAGTGAATTGTATAATGCATGTAATAAATCGGTTGACTGAAATAATTCACGATACCAATGTAATGAAAAACCACCCCAAGTGTATGGATACGCAGAACGATTAAATGAAAAAAGAATTAACACCACAATCGGTACATATAAAAATACATAGATACAAAGCGTAAAAAGTGGCAATGCATACCGACTTATACCCCTCATCGTACACCCCCCGTTGAATTAACTTTTTTAAACATACGATACAACATATATGCGACCGCTATGAGGAACAACACACTGAAGCACGTAAATGCTGCGCCTGCAAATGGATTTCTTGAAACCAAAAAGTAGTGTGAAATTAATGTGCCAACATAAAATGTTTTACCGCCTCCAAGCAATTCTGGAATAACAAACTCGCCAAACGATTGCACAAAAACTAAAAAAACGCCCGTCTGAATACCAGACATAGAAAGAGGAAAAATCACTCGCCAAAAACTCTCCCACCACCTCGCACCAAGATCATCTGATGCCTCAATTAAACGTTTGTCTAGTTTTTCTAAAATGGAATAGATCGGTAAAACCATAAATGGTAAATAACAATAAATCATCACTAAATAGACCGAAAATGGCGTGTTTAATAATGTGAGTGGTTCGGAAATGACACCGAGTGACATGAGCGAATTATTAAAAAGTCCATATTTGTCGAGCACAAAAAACCATGCATAGGCAAGCACAAGTAAATTTGTCCAAAAAGGTAAAATTAATAAAAATAATAAGGTATTTTTCCAACGGCCTACTCTAAAAACTAAATAGTATGCAAGTGGATATCCAATCAACAAACAAATGAGTGTATTGATTGATCCGAGTAGTAACGAACGAAAAATAATTTTGAGATATTGGGGCTTAAAAAATGACGCGTAATGAGAAAGAGAATAAGAAAGCGTGACGTTGTCTTGTACTTTTAAAAAACTTAAAATAAAAATAACGACAAGCGGAATACACAAAAAAAGTATCTGCCAGACAAGAGCAGGTACCATCAGAAAAAAAGAACGTTGTCCCCGAAACAACCGGGATAAACTATTTTTTATCATTCTATTTTTATCATTTTTTCAGCAACACCACATTATTTTTTTGCCAATGTAAATACACCGTATCATCATAGTCTATCGTTTCTTTAGGAAAGTGTTCATCATTTTGTTCGAACACATGCACCAATGAACCATTTTTTACGCGCACACTATATTGTGTTGATCGGCCGTAGTACACAATCGCTTCAACCGTTCCTTTTAACACATTAGAAAAACCATCCAATTTCTTTTTGCTGATTTCTATTTTTTCGGGACGCAAACTCATTAAAACATGCGCACCTTTAACCGCCCATTTTTTATCTGGAGTAACAATTTCTAATGATCCCAACTTTTCAGTTTTAAGCACGTATGTATCACCACTTTTTTCTATCGTGCCTTTCATGATATTTGTTGTTCCGACAAATTCTGCAACAAATGATGAAACAGGAAATTCATAAATTTCTTTTGGTGTTCCCACTTGTTCTATTTCACCGTCGGTGTTCATAATTGCCATGTAGTCTGCAACGGTTAATGCTTCAAATTGATCGTGTGTTACGTAGACAAAGGTAGTGCCCAATTGATCTTGCAAATCAATAAGTTCAATGACCATACGTTCGCGCAGTTTTAAATCAAGTGCAGCAAGTGGTTCGTCTAATAAAAGAACTTGCGGTTCGTTGACAATCGCGCGCGCAAGCGCAACGCGTTGTTGTTGCCCACCCGACAATTGTGAAATAGATTTGTTTCTATGTTTTTCAAGCCCCACAACTTTGAGCATCTTCATTACTTTTTTTTCAATGGCGTCTTTGGGAATTTTTTTTACCGTTAATCCGTATGCAACATTGTCAAAAACATTGAGATGAGGAAATAATGCATAATGTTGAAAGACCGTATTAACACGACGTTCGTTAATAGGTTCGTCGGTGATACGTTTGTCCCCAAGATAAATGTCACCCTTGTCCGGTTTTTCAAAACCAGCAATTAAACGAAGCAGCGTTGTTTTGCCGCTACCACTTGGACCGAGTAACGCAAAAAACTTACCACTCGGTATAGTCAAATTAAAATTATGAACAATCACTTCATCTTTGTATGATTTTGTAATATTTTCAAGTTTAATGTTTGGCACTTTTTTTACCTGTTACTGCAAATGACATTGGAATCACAACATCAGAAAGTGTGCATGGCACAACCACTGCTATAATTAAAAATAAAAATACCATGCCCATAGAATGATACCAATCAGTCAACCCGTTGGCGATTAAAAAGAAACTTGATGCAAGTGAACTGATAAAAATATGTACAAAGTGCGACGAAACAGAATAGCGCGTTTGTTCAAGACTATGATGGCGACTTAAAACATACCCGTTGACAAGTCCAATAAAAAGAAACGGAAGAACGTTTTGTAATTCCGTTAAAAAACATAAGTGCAAATGCATGTTTACTCCCAGAATTTTACCACCAATGTAGGGTAATATTGAATCTGATAAGGTACAAAAAACAGTTGTGGTAAGCGCACTCACTATAATACCTTTGACAACGTTGTTTGAGAACCTAAAAAAAGTTAACGTCGCGCCTGTTGCTGCAAAAACAATATGCATAAAATGGAACGCATGAAAAAGCATATGCGCACCTTTTTTGACTTGCATAACTTGTATTGAACCCAAAGAAATCCAAGATGTAAAACTTAAAATAATCAAACTAAACGCAACAGAAAATACGGCATACGGAAAATGGCATATAATTTCACCAAGAAGCGAATGTCCGTGATCGTACGTATGATATGTTGTTTTGTTTTTCACAAAAAACTCCTGTAACCCGGATTTTATTTCTATAAAATAGTGTTGAAATAAGCATAATACTAAACACATAGTATGTATAGAACTACTTTATATTTTTTTGCATGATTAAAAAGCATGCCCAAAAGTCAAAAACCATGCATAGCGAGGGAGCGAAGACTCTCTTTTTAACCATTTTACCGCAATATCAAAACATAGGGGACCTATAGGCGTTTTATATCGAAGACCAACTCCGGTGGCTGCAAGCAAATCTCCTTTGAGCATGTCTGGCCATAAACCACCACTTAAATATCCGCAATCTTGAAAAACAACTCCCCCTAAATTTTTATATAGAGGAAATCTCAATTCGACAGTTCCTTGCAGCATTGCTTTGCCACCTTGCGGAACAAATTCTATTTCACCTTCATCATTTAATAATTTTCCTAATGGTGGACACATGTCAGTGTCGTATCCACGAATTGAATGAGCACCTCCTAAATAAAATCGTTCAGAGGGCATAATATTACGAAAGTGACGATGGATAATATAGCCCGCTCGTCCGCGCAACGCAAACACCCACGAACGCATAGGAACAAAAAAAGATTGTTCTGCTAACAACTTAACAAAATAAGATGCTGCATTTACTTTTCCTATCGGCACCATTCCTTTTACCGAAAGTACCGTTAACGAACCGTGCGTAGGATACAATTGATCATCCAAATAATTTACATAAAGCGTTGGTTCATAATAAAAATAAGGTATTTTTTTATCAAGGAGTTCGGGTTCAAAATTTATAGCACGTGCAACACGCCTATTAAAAATACGGCCTTCATTTTTTTCATCACTGATTTTTGTTTTCATCCATTCAACACCAATGTTGCCCGTAAAATAGGCACGCTTGCGTTTATGCGTAAGACTCGCTAAAAAACCTTGTTGTAAAACTGAATATAAATTACGCTGTCCGTGAATAAGACCAGGATATTTAAATTTATTTGCATACACTTGGAACAATCCGTCTAATGGCATATTAAAAACCCATGGTCGAAGATACGCTGCTTGCATAACTTGTTGCGTTCGTGAAAAATCAAGTTCTAACCGAAAAAGATCTGCGCGATTCGTTGGATTGCGGTATAAAAACGTTCCACCGGCTGTGTACATAACGCCACGGAATTTATAGGTTCTACCCATATTAATTAAGCCAATACCGCCACGCATACGTAATTCAAACGGATCATCTTGTTTTAACTTTAAAATGATTGCACGCTTACCATTAGCATCTAATTCCGAATCAGGATAAAAATAAATGTGATCAAAAAGATCCCAACGTTTTAATTTTAATAACGAATCTTTTAATCGTTGTCTGTCCCAACAATCCCCATCTTTATATTGTAATTCACGCAACACATACTCAAAAGGAAAATTACCATCTTCAACAAGAACGGTTTTACCAAAATCAACATGCGCCCTGCGCACATCAACTTTCCACGTCAACATAACATCAGAACCATCTTGCACAATGTCTGGCTGCACATGCACATCAGTAAAATCTTTTTTTTTAAGGTAATCCCAGATCCATTGTTTTTGATTTTGTATAAGGTGCACTGTGCACGGTTGTATAGTTTCTTTGCTCACTTTACGCAAAGGACCACGCAGAGGAATAAATTCGTCCGAGTCAATGTACACACTACTTACATAACTTCTTTCACATTCATCAAGTGTAATCACAACCTCGTATTCATTTTTTTTGCCAATACAATTGAACTCTTGTTGCAAAAGAGATGCGCTCCAAAAACCTTGCTGAAAATAATACGACAATAAACAATCTATTGATTTTTCTAAACGATCTTGATCGTACCATTTTGAGCGCATCGAACTTGAAAAGAACTTTTTCCTTAAGTAGTGATGATCAAAATGTTCGACACCTTTGAAGGTAATTTTTTTAATGATATAGCGCGCGCCTTCATCAATAGTAAAATAGCACGCATCTGATTCTTCTGTGGCCTCTACGTCAATATCAAAAAAACCCTTTTTTTTGTACATACCTTCGATTTCTTCTGCCAAAATTGATGCCGGCAAAAGCCACGTTGATTGACCAAAGACAAGCATACTTTCACTCAACAAACCAGAGGAAAAAAAAGTGTTACCGGTAAAAAGAAATTCTTTTTTGTTTTGTAAATCAATCTTGAATGTTAAATCTATTCGCTTGTGTTTACTATCTACGTGCTCTTTTAATTCGACCGTGGCAAATGGGTATCCCTTTTTGGCTAAATATTGTTTAAATGCACACGTTTCTTTATTCAATGTTTCTTTGGTGTAATAAACACCAACAAAATTTTTTAAATAAAACCGCTGCAATTTTTTTTTAAAAATTGGTATGTCTTCTGGGTGACTTTTAGTACCATATAAAATGAGGCCAATATCGTTGTTAATGGTGTAACGAGATCCTTTGTTCAACGTGAGTGTTACACATACCGTTTTAGTATTGTCATTACGCTCAATTTTTTCATCAATATGCGCACCGCAATACCCCTCAGCTTTTATTATTTCAAGAATTTTTTTTACTGAATGATTGTGTTTGTCATCGTCAAAAATATCTCCCGAATCAAGCATGTAATATTGCTGGTAGGTATCCTTACCAATAAAAATTCCCTTGATCTTTAGTTTTTGAAAAATCCATAATCCGCATAAATCAAAATGCACACAACTACGATGTTTACCAGGTTGGACTGTGCAGGTAATAGTTACAAACTTATTTTTTTTAAAAAGATAGGAAATACTGTTGGCTAGTTCTTGCGGACTAACAATAGTATTTTTATGTAATTCGACTAAGTAACGTAATTCATTTTCTTGTATAACAACATCAGCATCAAAGGTTACCTGTTCTAATAAAAAAGGTTCGGTGATCTGTTGACTACAAACATCTACTATAGTTTTGTAATCAGCACGATTAATGACAATGCGTCGAACCTCAGTATCATTCAAAAACAGATCTGACGCACAACCAGAGTGGTGTGCATAAAAAAAAAGACAAAATACGTAAAAACAGGAAAACCGAGACACGTACGCCCTAACAAGATCACATGTTGTTTAATACCGTACTGTATCTTTTAGCGAAGTTAGTTAATGACCAACAAACAACTAAAACACATGCTGAGTGTATCATAAAATGAAAATAAACGTGCGTATCTCTTTTGGCTATTCGATAACTCTAAACACTCCTTTATAGTCAACACGCTTTATAAAGGGTTCAACTTCAACATCATAAATATTTTGTTCAGAAAGCAAATCGTGAATAACATCCAAAAATTGATCGACACTTTCTTTTTTTCCGCATGCAATTATTTTTACCTTTTTATCAACTGCAATAACTTGTGCGGTTCCTTCAATACCAAGAATATGCGCTTTTTCTCGCAATTTATTTCCTAAAAACTGATCGGGAATTTCAGAAGGAAACATGATTTTAAGACCCTTGTTCATGACTACTCTCTCCTTTTTTGCCTCATTACACTTCATGCGCTACACTTGCAAAAACGCAAACTAGTACATATACGTGATGCCCTACTTTTAACAAGGCATCACTCTGCTCCTTTTTTTACTACTCCGAAAGACAGTAGCAAAGCAATAGCAAGACTGTCAAAAAGTAGACTTAATACACAATTGAAAGTACTCTTGAAAAAAGCGTAATAAAGGTCGATATCAGTTTTTTTATTTCAAGATGAACATGGCAAAAAAAGAAACCATTCGTGTACGTTTTGCCCCCTCACCTACCGGCATGCTCCATTTGGGAAATGTACGAACAGCACTCATGAACTATTTGTTTGCCAAAAAACAGAACGGTGATTTCGTACTCCGCATAGAAGACACTGACCCGAACAGAATTTTTGACAAAGACGGCGCGCAGATCATAAAAGATCTTCTATGGTTTGGCCTTGATTACAACGAAGGCCCAAACAAAGATGGTGCATACGCCCCGTACATTCAATCACAACGTGCTAAAATATACCAAGAAAAACTAAACGAATTAATTGAAAAAAATTTAGTCTATCGCTGTTTTTGTACCCAAGAAGAACTTGATGCAAAACGCAAACGACAGATCGCTTTAAAACTTCCTCCCCGTTATGATCGGCAATGTGCACAATTGTCAGCAGCAGAAATTAAAGAAAAGTTGGACGCCAAAAAACCATTTATTTGGCGCATGAAACTTGACCCGAATAAAAAAATTATAATCAACGACTTAGCCCACGGCACAATTACATTCAATTTAAAACATTTTTCTGATTTTCCACTCACACGACAAAATGGCACATTCACTTTTATGTTTGCAAACTTTGTCGACGACATGATAATGAACATGAGTCATGTGCTACGCGGTGAGGATCATTTGAGTAACACAGCAGGTCAAGCAGCGTTGTACCAAGCATTCAATGTGCCCCTCCCTGTTTTTTGGCATTTACCAATCATTTGCAATACGACAGGAAAAAAACTTTCAAAACGCGACTTTGGGTTTGCGCTCGATGACCTACGAACCGCAGGTTATTTGCCAGAAGCTCTAGTCAATTATCTTGCCATCATTGGCGGTTGAAAATTTGATCATGAAATTATGTCATTAGATGAACTTGCTCAAAACATGCACTTTGATCACATGGCATCAACAGGACACGTTCGCTACGATCCAGAAAAACTAAACTGGATTAATCATAAATGGATTCAACGTATTGACCATGAACGACTTGTTGATCTTTGTCTTGGTTATTTGGTCACAGAATACCCCGAAGCAAACAAACTATCACGTGAACAATTATCTGATCTGATAAAACACGTAAAAAATGATTTGCACACACTCAAAGTTATCAATACTGAATTACAATTTTATTTTGTCGAACCCACCATTACGTTTGATAAGATTGCAGAACACATAGATGATGATCAAATTAGTGCATGCCAAAGAATTATAAAAGAAAATCTCGATAAAATTGAGGATCCACAACAATTGGTAAGTCACATAAAAGAAGATGCAAAGAAGAACAACGTATCAATTAAAAACATTTTTAAGTTTATGCGATTAGCACTAACTGGATTGCCAAATGGCCCTGGGATTGGCGAATTAATTGATATGTTGGGTGTTGAGACAGCAGTCAAACGTCTTGTTAAGTTAATATAAACCTATTCTTCCCGTTCGTCCTGACCCTTCGACGGACCAGGACGAACGAATTTTTTCAATTCAAATCAAGCATTAATTGACGCGTTATGAGTTTTTACAGACCAAACACCTTGATGAGGATCTACCAACCTATTTTGTTTTTTTGTCAGATTGCTCACAATGCCCTGCTGCTCGAATTCCTTCATAAATAGAAGAAAACGCGGCTCCATGTCAGTCGGCACAAAAAATTCAAACAAGCTTGTTTTTTTTTCGATAGTTCGGTCAAAGACAAGATGAGTGCAACTTCTTAAAATGGCAACAAAATACCAACATTTTTTTTTATATTCGCCTGATAATAAGCACAATACATCCTTATTAAACTCCAATTATGAACTTGTTAAAATGACAGTAATGTGTAAAACTAGGATGGATTAAAATAACCACCTATAGATCATAGTATACAACAGATTAACGTTTTTAAAAAACGAATTTTTTTACACAAATATAAGGACAGAAAAATGAGTACGAGCACCCCCCAAAAAACAAGTACTTCTACAAAAATAGGCGTCGCTACCGCTACTATTGTTGGAATGAATGCAATGATCGGTTCAGGAATTTTTACTGCACCAGCTGCACTCGCTGCTGATGTTGGTCCTGCCGGTATTTTAGCGTACTTTTTTGTGATACCTGCTGTTTGGTTTATGGCACTTTCGATTGCTCGCCTTGCTCAATTATTTCCTGAAGAAGGTTCTTTTTATATCTACACTAAACAATGGGCTGGACATACCTTCGGTATGATTACAGTCACTGCCTATTTCATTGGTCTTTTGATTGCAATGGGTCTTTTGGCACAAGTTGCTGGTATTTATTTACAAGTGTTCTTTCCATCAATGTCAGCGTATGTGCTTGGAATAATTGTTTTATGGGCCTTAGTGCTCCTTAATATGTTTGGTGTCGCATTGTCCAAAACCGGACAACATATTTTAATTGCATGCACGGTATTTCCTTTGATCGCAACGACTATTATATGTTTGTTAAATGCAAAATTAAGTCTTCTTACTCCTTTTGCTCCACACGGATACTTAAGTGTTTTGAAGGCAACACGTATCGTCATTTTTGGTTTTTTTGGATTTGAATGCGCAGCATCTCTTTTTAATATTGTAAAAGATCCTCAAAAGAATGTACCAAAGGCACTAACCTATTCTATCGGTATAGTTGGAATTATATACACCCTCTTTGTTTTTTCTTTAATTACGTGCATACCAACACATCTTTTTGGCGGCGCATTAACAGCTTTATCAAAAACACTTGGAACAGTATTTCCGAATCATCCATGGCTCATAACGTTCATTGGTATTTCAATGCTCTCAGCCGTTGCTGGAACAATACATTCAATGATCTGGAGCTCAAGTCATTTGTTGACCCTTATTGTAAAAAAAGTGAAAAGCAAATCTATTGCCCAAGTATTAAAACCCGCTTTAAAGCAAAAGTGGGCTGCCTTAGTTGTTGGGCTGGGTATTTTTGCAGCATGTCTTGGACTAAAAGGTGCGTATGTTTTCTTTGATCTGACTGCAATCTTTCTTGTATTTGCATACACCATGTCTATGATCACGCTTTTAACAATTAAAGAAGAATGGAAGTCTGGTCAAAATGTTAAAACAATTTTAGGAATTATAACAGCAACAATAATAGTTATTTTTGCTGTCGAAGGTCTTATTGCAGAAATCACAAAACTCTTTTAATAGGATAAAAAATAGTATAAAAAAATGCGTGTTATCAAACCAGTTGGTAACACGCATTTTTTTTGTATAATGCCACCCGCACAAAACCTAAATTCAGATTGACGACCTCACTATATTAGTGCTATAAGGTAAGAAAGTCGTTGACCAATAAAAAGGATGTGTAATGACAAAAATAAAATCGCTAAACCAATGGTTTGTACACGTTGTTCTTACATTATTGGTTGTAACTGGGTACACTCAACTCGCAGCACTTTCTTCACTTGCGAGTAATGATCCGTATCCAATGCATTCAGCACTCAATCCCCAACGATATTTGTATACACGCGAAAAATTACGCATGGTTGGCATTCCATTGGACGTTGAAGATAAACAGCAGGTAGGCCTGTCGTTTTCAGCGTTTGGTCAAACTGCTTGCATTGCAAAAAATCAAGCAAACGATTCTATTCCTCTGGGTGATCTTAATGGTCGATGGGGTATGGTTGGTCTTTTATATGGACCACTCCCAGAGGGAAAAATGCTTCCGCCAACATTACAAACAGCGTTTGATAATCTTTTTCCCACATTTGAAGTTGGTACACTCAATGATCCACTATTTATTGACCCCGCACAAAATGTAGGTTTTTTTAGCGTTCCATTGTTGTACAAAAAAAAGGGTATTCGCATACAATTTGAAGCGCTTTTAGGAAGAATAGGAAGAGGGTGCGTTCCGTACACTGATTCATCGTATCACAGCGACTTTGGCATACAATTTAACGCAGGCGTTGCTGATATTTGCCAACATTTATCACAAACATGTCAGACTGAAGTTATTCAAAATGCTGATGAAACCGACACTCAATGTTGTAGACCGAAGAGCAAATGTGGCATTTGTGATGCTTTAATACCGGGATTTCACAATCGAACATGCTGCATGCTTGATGTTGGATGTTCTCCGTGCGGTGGTACATGTAAGATTTTTGTAGATGACCCTCCTGTGACGGTAGCTAACATTAATAAATATTTAATGTGCGAACTAAAAAACATTGCACCAGAAATTTGTTTAGATATTTCTAAATTTCATGAAGTTTCCCCTGAAGATATAGAAATTTTTTTATTTTGGCGCCACGCATATTTTATTAATAAGGGCCGCATTGGATGGCCAGCGTTTCTTTTAATGCCTTATATAGAGGCTGGCGGCAGTATTGGAGTAGGAAAATCACGCGATCCTAACCACGCATTTGCACTGCCCTTTGGAAACAATGGGCATCATTCATTTGGCGGACTTGCTGGAATAGATTTTGATTTTGTTAATTCTGTTACCTTCGGCGGTGAGGTAGGCGCCACATACTTTTTGAGCAAAAAATTCTGTAATTATCGAGTACCCAACAGCAGATGCCAAAGTGGTATTTATCCTTTTATGACCGATGTAAATATAAAACCTGGCTTTAATTGGCACTTTGGACTCAAAATGGCTGCATATCATTTTTATGACCGCCTTTCATTTTATTTCCAATATCTGTATATTCACCACGAAGAAGATGAAATCACCTTGTGTAAACCAGATCCAGCATTTGTTCCAGAAGTTCTTGAAAACAAATCTTGCTGGAAATCTCAAATGATTAATGTTGGTTTTGCCTATGACATATCGCCTAACATAACATTTGGCTTTCTTTGGCAAACACCGACCGTACAACGCAATGCCTATCGTCCAACCACGCTCATGATCACCTTTAATGCTGAGTTTTAACCTATAAAACTAGACAGCCGGGTTAAATTGTCGTAAAATACTAACTACATGGGTCAAATCAGGATCATAGATAATAAAATAATAAGCACTTTACCGTTTTCGAAAGGCGGCAAGATTGCATGGCTAAAAATAAAGTAAACATAGAAATATATGTGACAGGTAATATTGAACGATCACTCAGGCAGCTTAAGAAAAAAATTGAGCGTGAAGGTGTGGTCAGAGATATGAAACGCACTGTCTACTTTGAGCCACCAACCCAAAAACGACGCAAACGTCTGGTTCGCGCAATTAAACAAAATTTAATGCGCATGATTTCTCAGCGTCGTATTTAATATCACGCATATGAGTAACAAAGATTTAAGAGACAGACGGCGTGCACAAAAAGAAGCCAACATGCTGCGAGAAATTTCAAAACTTTTTATGCAGCTGAGTCAGGACAATTCAGAACTTGCTGGCATTTCTGTCAGTCGAGTAAAGTTGTCTCCAGACAAAAGTCACTGTACCATCTTTTTTTACTTACTCGATGGTGAAGAGAAGTTCCAAGAAAAATTTTCTACTCTTATTTTGTATAAACCATCTTTGCGCAAAGCGCTTTCACAGGCTATTCCATCTCGTTATACGCCCGATCTTGTTTTTAAATACGACACTCTTGTTGAAAAACAACGGCGGGTTGACGATATTATTATCGAATTGATGGAATACGACAAAATGAAGAAGGAAGAATCATCATAGCGTTTCTTATACCCCTGGCTTTATGTTGGGGCTCTTTTTTAAACGTTCTTGCTTACCGATTGGTCAGAGGACAAAATCCCGTTACGCCACGTTCTGCATGCCCACACTGCCATGAAAATATTGCGTGGCATGACAATATTCCTGTTCTTTCTTGGATTTTATTGTGCGGCAAATGTCGTTCCTGTTCAAAACCAATTTCTGTTCTGTATCCTATCGTAGAACTGCTCACAGCTCTTGTGTTCACACTGTTGTGGTTATACATTCCACACGTCTATTTTTTTTCATACGCATTCTTTTTTTCTGCACTCATCGTGAGCATCCGTTCCGATATTGAAACAATGCTCATATCACGATTTGTGACACTATTCTTAGTTCCTGTTGGATTTTTTCTAAGTGCCTTAGGTTTTTTACCAATCACCATGATACAAAGCATCCTTGGTGCATTAGCCGGTTATTTTTCTTTGTATCTTTTTGCAAAACTATTTGAGTGGTTTACCGGAAAAAAAGGAATGGGACAAGGAGACCTTGATTTGCTTGCCTTTATCGGCTCTTTTATTGGCCCCCTTGGCTGTTGGTTTGTCATTACCATCGGATCTATAATCGGTTCAATTTGGGGAATTAGTTCGATATTGTTTCTAAAAAAAAGTAAATCTACCAAGATACCATTCGGACCATTTTTGGCACTCGGTGCAATAAGCTATGTGTTTTTACAAGACACCGTTTTACAATGGTTGCTATCATAACTCATTAATTCTACTGTAAGTTCATACAAGTATTATCATTTCATCAACTCATATAAAAAAGGAGTCATATGAATACAGAAGTATTAATTCCCGTTGATGTAAATAAGAAACCAAACGAACAACCAGTCCCTTTACATAATCGATGGCATCCTGATATTCTTGCAGTTAAAACGGTTGATCCTGGAGCGTCATTTCGCATCGAATGTCTCGACTGGACCGGTGGACAAATAAAAAACAACGACGATGCACGTGACATACAGGATATTGACCTGAATCAGGTGCATTATTTAAGTGGTCCAATAGCTGTTAAAGGCGCAGAACCAGGCGATCTGCTCGTCGTAGATATTTTAAACATTGGCTATTTACCTGATTCTCCGTGGGGCTTTACCGGAATTTTTTCAAAAGAAAATGGCGGAGGTTTTTTAACTGACTATTTTCCGAAAGCTGCAAAGGTAATTTGGGATCTTGACGGTATTTATGCAACATCACGCCACATTTCTGATGTGAGATTTGCAGGCATCATTCATCCGGGATTAATGGGATGTGCTCCATCAGAAGAACTTTTACGCGAATGGAACAAGCGAGAAGCAG
>JABSSP010000107.1 GCA_013213985.1 Candidatus Babelota bacterium
AAAATAACCAGGAGGATGCGATAAGGTGCAACTGTCTTGCACGTTGTGTTCCCGCATTGCAATGTCCCACCACGTGTGCACAACTTGCGTGCGCAAGCGCCAATAAAGTCGCGGACACCAGCAAGGACTGTTGCCTAAAAAATCAAAATCTATAATGATGTTTTGCAGCAGTGGTTCAAATGAAAGCATTGATGTAAAATTTCTTCTAAGACCGAAATAGTCGGCAAACCAATCTTTACATTGACGATCTTCTAGACTGCTGCCAGTAATTTTTATAACCTCACGGTTATTGAAAATGGTTAAGTCGGGATTAAATAATGAACGGGCTATGTTGTCAAAATTAAAAGAAGTTGTGTACTGCGTTGTAACAACGAAATTACCTTCTATTTTTTTTGCGTCTGAGTGCGGTGGTGGATAATACAGTGCATCATTTATCAGCTCACGCGCGGCGTCGGTTCCTTGCGACCGTATAGAAAAATACGTAGTTGCATTGGTGTTTGCACATGATGTGATGAGTAAGAAAGTGATTAAACAAATACGTTTCATGTTTGGTTACTCTTTAATAAAATGAAACACCAGCTTTCAGCCACACACTCCATTGTGAAAGAGCACACTCTGTGCATGGAGGTTCATTGTCTTTACAATTTTCATTTTGTGTTGGATCACATTTTTTTCCTGTATCTGGTGCCCATTCAACGCTGCCACCAATGCCAATGTATGGAGTTACATTGCAACTATCAACGGTATATCCAAAGTTAAAAAATAAGGAATGGGTTTTACCTTTGGTTTGAGCGCCACATATATCAACATCACTTGCGCGCAATGTAATTGGTTCTAATGATGTTTCAATTTGTTCGCCAGCAGTTAATAAATCGTTAATGTTTGCACCGGGAATATTGTCTTCAACTAATCGTGCAAAATGGACGTTGTCCACTCCTGGGTTGCGCGTTGGTCGAATACCACTCAGGCCGCCGTCATCATTATTTGGTCCGGTAAAATTATTTGTTCCCATTTTAATAGTTGATAAATTTTCTGTTGCTGAAAGTGGAACTGGTCCACTGAGCGCAAGACCTGTAACACCAGTTGCAGCAAAACCAAAGACATGCGCATCACCTTTAAGTGCCCATGTATGAATATTTTTATATGGGTGAGTACAGTCTGCATCGAGGCATATTTTTTCGCACGTTCTTCCCCAGAAATTATATCCAAGCATGGCGCTAAATCCGCAGCGGGTGTAATTAATAAGTGCCGCAGCTTCACCTTGCACATCATCACTTACTTTAATGGGAGCATGTGTTAAGTTTGCAACCGGCGTAAGAATATTTTTAAATGATACGAATGGCTGCACACTTCCGTTTTGGTCACCAGGATTTTCATTTGCCCATAAAAAAGGATCTACGGGTACATTTATTTTTTCTGCAAGCATGTAACGCGAATTACATTTATTTTTAAGATCAAATGAACGACACTGGTGCGCAGTAAATAAATGTGTTGCGCTTCCCGCAATATGAAAACTTACCGCACTGTCACATGCCGGGTTGTCCCATAAGACAACAGCTGCAGTTAAACCCGCACCTACTTCCCAAGACCCACCATTACCTATGACAGGTTCAAAAAGAAATTCTCCATGCGGTGTGTTGCCCGTAGGGGCGGCTACTATTGCAAAAATCGAAGCATTAACTCGATCATGATGGGGAGTTTCCCAACCTAAAAACAGAACAACGTTAGAAAGTTTTGCTTCAGTTAATTTGTTGCAAACAGGGGTGATCCACTTACCATGTCTCAATGGTTTAAATGTGACCGTATCGCCAAGATTTGGAACTTTTTCGTCGCCAATGAACTCAGAAAAATTATTCAATAATGCATTGCGTTCGACTTCTTCCGGTGCAAAATATCCTTCAACATGGTTTGCGGTGCCTGGATCAAGAATGCATTCACGAAAGCCTAATTGCCAACGCGTCGTAACGAACGGGGCAAAAAGGCCCACGTAAAATGATCCACAACCGATATCAAAATTTACTTGAGAATCAAAATAAACGGTGAAGGTGTCAACTTCAGGTTCAAAGGTGATGCAACTTTGATAATCAGTTGGTAATCCAAAATAGTCTGCCAGCCAATTGTTGGGGTTTCTATTTGGTACGCGGCTTCCTGATATGCCAATAGTTGGTTTTTTGCATCCAGGGTGCAAACACTCTGGTCCAAAAATGCAACGAACAATGTTATCAGCGTCCCAACTGCGGCGATATTCTGGGGTAACAGAAAGATTTACGCGTGTACCGCAATGTTCTTCGTGCAAATTGGCTTGGTATACGTATGCTTCATCAATGAGCCTGTGGAACAAATATGAGCTCTGTGATCGAGGACTGAAATAGGGAATGGTGCTGCGCGCACTTTGATATGTTGTAAGGAGTGCTACGGCTATTAAAAGGTACATTATTTTATTTTGCTTCATACCATTCTCCTAAAGTATAAGTTCGTTACTATGCTCATAGTAAACATTAAAATGTGGTGGAGGTGAAGTCAAGGTGAGTGGGCACAAAAAAAAGCCCGGAAAAATTCCGGACCTTCTTTTAAATTGTTGATTAAAGATTAGTCAAAAGAGACACCACCTTTAATCCACACTCCCCACTCAGAAATTGCACAACGTCTGCATGAAGAATCACATGGGTCGCATGTTGCAGTAGTAAAGCATGTTTTAGCCCCATCACAGCAATCATCGTTGCGTTGAGCGAATTCTGCTTTAGCACCAACACCGATGTACGGAAGATATCCGCATTCAGTTTCACCCCACGTATAACTTACGTGACCAAAGATTTTGTGACTTGTACCTTTAGTACGCGCGCCATCACAATCTATGTCAGCAGTCGAAAGGAATATAGGTTGGATTGAAGTTCTAGTTTGTATTCCCGTTTCATTTCCATTGCTAAACACATTGTAACAATTGGGATCGTTACTAAGATCCATTAGCGTATTTGAGCTAATTAGTGGTAGCCGAAAATTGCCGACAACGCTATATGCAAATTCTGTATTATCAACACCAGGGTTTCTTTGTTGTTGTTTGGTGTCTAAAGCTTCTCCGCATGGCCTGTTGGTACCGGCATAAATGTTTGCACTGTGTTGCGTAGCAGAAAGCGCTACTTTTTCACCAATCTCCGTCACTTGATTGATACACTCAGCCTGATAACCAAATACGTGTGCGTCACCTTTAAGTGCCCATGCATGACCTTCTAGAGGTGATGGGCATGCGCAGTCAAACTTGATCTTTTCACAGCTGCGGGTCCAGAGGTTGTAACCAAAGTCAAAGCTGTAGCAGCTGCAACTGTAATTGAATAACACACTCAAGTCAACTTGTATAGGAACGCTTACTTTAACACGAGATTGTGTCAAGTTAGCAACCGGAGTAAATATTTTTTTAAATTGATAATCAGCAAGAGTATAACCATCCATAGGAGGGAAGACGGTTGGATTGTCCCCCTGCTGAGAGACAGTTGCTACATCAGGATTTCCTTCTAGATCATTTTCAACTGGCTTACCAAGTCTTTCAGCCAACATGTAACGAGAGTTTGGTGATTGGCACAAGTCGAAGTTACGGCATTGGCGAGTGCTGAACAGGTGAGTTACGTTCAGATCAAACCAAACACCTGCTGAGCGGTCACATTCACAATCTCTGTAGAATGTGTAGTGTCCAGTCAAGCCACCACCAAGTTCAAAGTGGTGCCCGTTACCAACAACTGGCTCGAAGAGATATTCACCACGAGGTCGTGTACCAGTTGGGATCGAACCACGGATATTGAACCCGAAGTGGTAATCTTCACACTGCCACCAGTCTGAACCTAAAACTACTTGAATTTCTGAAAGGCGATTCGCTTTTAAGCTATCACGGCAATCACTTACAGCCCACTTTGAAAAACGAAGTGGTTCGTAGAACACACCGCAGTTTAACTCAGGAACTTTTCCACAGCTGACATAATCTTGGAAACTGTTTAATAATTTGCTGCGATCAACGGCGTTTGCAAAGTAACCAGCGTCATAGCTGTTTACACCAGCTTTTAATACATCTTCACAGTATCCCAAAGACCATTGTGTGTGAACAAACGGTGCGTGAATGCGAAGGTACATGCCTTCCATGCATTCATCAAGTCCTAAGAACAGATCAAAGTCTACCAAGAATGTTTTAACTGACGGGCTGAATGTGAGAGTACTTTGAAAATCTGTTGGTAGTCCGAAGTAATCAGCCAACCAGTCTCTGACTCCACGATCTTGTACGTGGCTACCAGATATCTTAATAGTTGGACCGTTGCAGTCGCCAGTTGTGCTCAAACCATCACCAAATAAGCAACGAGCTATATTTTTTGAGTTGAACGATTTGGCATATTCCGCAGTCACTGCAAAGTTGCCATACATGTCGCACATATCATAACGATGAATATGTAGGTCATTTGCTAATCCAACAAGATCACGTGCTGAATCAACACTTTGTGAACGGATACTGAAATAAGGGCTTGCTTTTTCGAATTGACAGCTAGAGTTTCCAAAAACTGCAGTGCTTGTCAGAGCGATGAGGCAAGCATATATCATTTTCATTTGTTTCATTACACTACTCCTTAAAAATTACATCACATCATACTCTAAACCACGCATTACAAAATAAGATGTTGTTGCGTGTTATTTTTGTATGGTATCTCCTTATTTTGCCAACCCTCCTTTCTCAATTAAACTTTTATTTTTCATACTATTTCCTTTTTATTCACTCTTTTTATCAAGTCCAACAGAAACAATACTATTGGATCTCTATTGAATCTTACAAATTGATCAGCTCAAGTCAATATTATGACTTACAAGGGTTCATAACTTTTTTTATAAGGCATTTCTTGTAATCGAAAAAAGATAAAAAAGACGAAGCGCCTTTAAAGGCGCTTCGTCTTAGTACTGTTTTGTTTGTTTGTAGCGATTATTTTATGCTACAACAACTTGTCGTTAGTTAAAGGAGAATCCACCTTTAACCCAGACGCCCCACTCTGATAGTGAGCATCTTGTGCATGATCCACAATCAGTGTTGCATGATATATCGCATGGATCGCATGATGTAGTGGTCGGACATGATGTCGTTGTTGTTGGGCATCCTGTGTCGCAAGAATCGCTTTTACCTTTTGCCCATTCAACCTTAGCACCAACACCTAGGTAAGGAGTCCATCCACATTCGTTTTCACACCATGTGTAGCTTAAGTTAGTGAAGAACTTGTGAGAAAGTCCTTTGGTGCGAGCACAACGGTAGTCAATTTCGCTAGGATCAATAAATACTGATTGTATTGAGGTACGTGTTTGATCAGATGGAACCACACCAGTACAGCCACTTACACCTGGATCTGGTATGGGAATTCTTACCAACGGACTGCAAACACCAGTTGTTCCAGACTCAGCGTCGTTGTAAGCAAGTTGAGCGTTATCTACGCCAGGGTTATTCCATTGGGTCACAAGGTTAAGTGCAACACCACATCCACGGTTTGTTCCATGATGGATAGTAGCATCTTTTTGTGTTGCACTAAGTGCGAATGGCTCTTCTGCTAAAGCGGCATCGCCAGCTGAAATATTACAGTTTTCTAATTGGAATCCGTACACATGGCCATCACCTTTAAGAGCCCATGTGTTTGGCTTTAAAGTAGGTGGACATTTGCAATCTTCTTCGATTTTTTCACAACCACGAGCCCAGAGGTTGTAACCAACGTCCCAACTAAATCCGCAAGAAGTGAAGTCAAAGAGTGCGGTGAATTCACCTTGTACACCAACACTTACATCTACCTTGCTCTTAGTCAAATTAGCCACAGGGCAGAATTGATCTTGGAACTGGTAAGTTGAGTCGGTGTAACCTGAAGTTGGTCCTACGAATCCGTCAGGATCAGCTGTTGCTGCCGCTGGATTACCTTTTAATTCTCCTGCAGGGTTAGTAGCGCCGAGCTTCATAGCAAGTGCGTAGCGAGAGTTTGGTTTTCCACAAAGGTCAAAGTTACGGCATTGGTTAGTTTTGAACAAGTGAGTTGCGTATGCATCAAGGTAGAACCCGAAGTAGCGATCGCATTCACAATCTCTCCATAAAATAACGTGTGTGCTCAAACCAGCACCAAGTTCAAAGTGGTGACCGTTACCAACGATTGGTTCGAACAAGTGGCAACCGTCAGGACGTGTTCCTGTTGGTATAGCGACACGCAAGTTCAATCCAACGTGGTAATCTTCACACTGCCAGAAATTCCAGCCAAATTCTGCACGAAGTTCTGCAAGGCCAGTTTCGTCAAGGCAGCATGGAGACCATTTTGAGGTAGTCAATGCTTTAAGACCAATGCTGTCTAACTTGTAGTTTCCTTCTAAGAAAGTTGTTGCTTTGGTATTAAGATCACTAAAAGCAACAGCTTTTTCATCAAAGTAACCAGCATCGTAGCCAAGGCTACCTTTGTTAGTTACAGTTTCACAAGCGTTTAAGCACCATTTTGTGCGAACAATTGGTACATGTAAACTGAGGTACGTTCCTTCCCAGCACCAGTTATCAAATCCAAGCCATAGGTTAAGCTCGAAGATGTAGTTGGTTACTTCTGGCTTTATTGTTATGCAACTTTCGAAGTCTGTTGGTAAACCGAAGTAATCAGCTAACCAGTCTCTTGCACCACGGTTTGCTACGTGGCTACCAGAAACCTTGATAGTTGCGCAATCACCATTTGACGTTAAACCAGGACCGAAGATGCAGCGCGCAATGTCTTCATCACGGAATGATTTTGTGTATTCGAAAATACCGTTAACTGTTCCGTATAGTTCACACATTTGGAAAAGGTTGGTGTGGTAGTCATTTGCTAAACCAACAAGCCAACGTGCAGAATCTGCACCCTGAGATCTAATGCTGTAGTGTGGCGCGGCACATTCGCCTGCAAGAGAATCTGCACGAGAAAATGTGCTCGCCCCAACTGCGCTCAAAAGAGCGACAAGAGGAAGATACCTTCTAACTCTTTGTTTCATTATGCGTACTCCTTTAGAGATAACATTAATATAATGTATTGAATATTTCGTGTAGCACGATTCATGCTGTACAATGTATTTTTTTTTTTAGACACGTCTCCTCTTTTTTTAGTGTGAATCATTTACTCATATTCCCTTTTCAGTTGTCGATACCAATCTTCTTTTTTTGAAAAATGCTTCTATTACATTTGATTCATGATGAATCTTACAAATTGTGCCGATTAAGTCAACACAAGAATTAATGAAAGTCAAAAAAAGTATATACAAAGATATTTATTAAATTAAAGTTTATCTGTTTGACAGCTGATTTTTGAAGATTTTTATTACATTTATACGAATATTCTTGTTTTTAGCGAATAATTCTTCGTAAACTAAGAGTGCATTATCATGATGATAGGCATAGGGTCAGGGGTAGCATATGTTCAAAATAAAAATGGGACATCTTATTAATGTGGTGGTAATGACCGGGATGAGTGTCTTTTTGGTCATTGCACTTTTTTGCTTGAATCCAAACGACAGCTCACTTTTTTTCTACGACAGCACAGCACTTGGAGTTTGCAATCCTGCCGGTGTGTTGGGAGCGCATGTTTCAGGGTTGCTTTGTTATCTGTTTGGTTCATGTGCCTATTTTGTTTTGGTTGGACTAATTTTTTTATGTTGCGCGATGTTAAGCAAGTGTTTTACAAAACGAGAAATAACTTTTTTATCGTTACTATCCCTCTTTTGCATGTTAGCATCAACATTATCCGCAGCATATGCAAAGAGCCTAATTCCAGGATTTACTTCTGGTGGGCTGATGGGCTTTTCTCTGTGGACCGCAATGAGCCATAGAATGAGTAGTAAAGTAGCGTTGGCACTATTGCATGTAGTTTTTGTTTGTGGAGCCTTTTTTTTGATACGTTTTTTTTATTGTAATTATGTACTTAAAGGCGCACAAAAAATTAATGGCATTGATTTTTCTTTAGAGTGTCTCATGGGTCTTGGTCATAAAGATGTAAATGATTATTCATTTTTGTTTTCACCAAGTAAAGTACATGATTGTCAAGAGTATACTGAACCTATTACCGTTGCCCCACAAGTGCAAGAAATTGAAGAAGTACATCAACCGGATGTAGAAACTCCACCACTGACACTCCAAGAAAGATTGCAGGCATTTAAAACTCGACGTACAGCATTTGTTGCCACTTCAACTTCCGCTATGCCGACCATTCGTACAACGCCAACTAGTTCTACATATCAATTGCCCGATTCAAACATTTTTATAGATAGAAATGATGAAGTTGACGACAGAGACATACTCAACGAATTAAAAGAATGCGCAGCTATATTAGAAGAAAAACTTGAGCACTTTGGTATTAAAGGTTCAGTTGTTGAAATTAAGCGCGGGCCGGTTGTAACACTTTTTGAATACAAGCCAGAAATTGGTTCAAAAATCAGTAAAATTACCTCGCTTGAAGATGACCTTGCTCTTGCACTGCGTGCACTGAGCATCAGAATTATAGCACCAATCCCAGGACGTCCGGTTGTTGGTTTTGAAGTTGCTAACAGAAACAGAAAAGATGTTTTGCTTGCAAGCGCTATTAAGTCACCGCTGTATCGTAACTTTGATGGTGCGCTGCCACTTGTTTTAGGTGCTGATACCGTAGGCCAAGGTGTTGTCGTTGACCTTGCACGCATGCCACACCTTTTAATTGCAGGTTCAACCGGATCGGGTAAATCAGTTGCACTCAACACAATTCTTGTAAGTCTATTATGTAAATGCGGACCTGATGATCTAAAATTAATTTTAATTGATCCTAAACGGCTTGAATTTGCGCCATATGCAGATATTGCGCATTTACTTTTCCCTATTGTTACCGATGCACGCAAAGTTGCGCCTATTTTACGATGGGTTGTAACAGAAATGGAAAATCGATACGAACATATGGCCCAATGCGGAGCGCGAAATATTTTTGATTATCAATTACTTTCTAAACAAAGAAACGATTTAGAAAAAATGCCATTTATTGTTGTGGTCATCGACGAATTGTCTGATCTTATGATGCTTGCAGGAAAAGAAACTGAAATGTTAATTACGCGTATTGCACAAATGGCACGAGCTGCAGGGATTCATATGATTATTGCAACACAACGACCGTCAGTTGATGTAATTACTGGCTTAATTAAAGTTAACTTCCCAAGCAGAATATCATTTAGAGTGACGTCTAAAATTGATTCACGAACTATTTTAGACGGCATGGGTGCAGAAAAACTTCTTGGTCGGGGTGATATGCTTTTCTTAGATTCGGGCGCATCAACGCTTAAACGTGTGCATGGCGCGTATGTTTCTGACAGCGAGATTGAACAAGTTGTGCACCATATTCGCCAACAACGAAAAGTTGAGTATCTTGAAATAGAAGACGAAGTAGTGCATCATGGCGGGTTGAGTGAAGCTGATAATCAGTTGTATCGCAATGTTAAAAGATACGTATTAAAAATCGATGAAGTTTCTATTTCACAATTGCAGCGTCACTTTAGAATTGGGTACAATAGATCAGCGCGCATCATAGAAAAACTTGAATCTGACGGCATCATTTTGCCTGCAAGCGGAGAAAAAATGCGCAAAGTTGTGCGCTAAGCATTTCTTTTTTTCGTATTGAGAACATTGCATTTCATAATTATTTTTTACTTGGAACTTGACAAATGTAAAAAAAAGAGCCATTTTTTCACCTGTTATGGTGTAATACAGAAGTATATCAAGAATAATTTTACATACTTGAAAACGGAGACCGTCAATGCGTTTTGATGAGCATTTTTTTAAAGGGGCATTATCGAGTGTATCAATAGAAGGCAAAGCTCTTCCGAATGATATTCGTTTCTTAGCCGATAGTAAAAAGATACAGCCAGGAGATTTTTTTATTGTGCTTGCCGAGCATGATAAAAAGTGTATTGATGAGGCAATTGCTCGTGGTGCAAAAGGTTTCTTTATTGCTGACAAACAAAAGGAAGTAAAAAAACAATTGCTCAAACAAGGTGTCACTGTTGTGGCTGTACCTGATACCCGTGTTGCATTGCTCAAACTTGCAACAGCATGGCGCTCTCAGTTTACGTGCCCGGTTATTGGTATTACTGGATCGGTTGGCAAAACCTCGACAAAAGAAATTCTTGCAAACATTTTATGCACAGAAGAAGTGTCATATTTTTCTTCTGACAATGATGCTCGCAATGAAATAGACATGGCATCGAATGTTCTTCGTATGCGTTCTGATCATAAGGTTGCTTTGTTTGAAATGGGAGTAAGCAGGCGTGGTCAAATGGCAGAGCTTGCTGCTATTGTTAGGCCAACCTATGCGGTTATTACCAATGTTGGTCATAGCAACATGGAAGGTCTTGGATCACTTGCTGACATTGCATTAGAGCAACGCGATATATTTAAATTTTTTACTCAAGAGTCTATCGGTGTTATTAATGGCGACTTGCCCGTACTCGGTTCGATTGGTTACGTGCATCCCGTTATAAAATTTGGATCAAAAACAGCCAACCAAGTGCAGGCGCGTAAAATAAATGTTGACGATACGTGTATTAATTTTGTGTTAAAAATGTACAAACAAAAATATCATATTGAGTTAAAAAATACACATAGTGGTGAAGTATTCAATTCTCTGGCAGCAGTATCTATAGCATATTTATTAAAGATTCCAACAGAAATAATTGTTAAAGGCATTCAAGTGCCGATTGTTATTTCTGGACGCTTCGAACGACGTATCATGACTGCAGGTAAGGGCGTGCTCATTAATGATGCATCA
>JABSSP010000108.1 GCA_013213985.1 Candidatus Babelota bacterium
ATACAAGATAGAGAGAAAACAAATGGGTTGATTAGCCCTGCGCAGTGTCAACGGAAAGCAGGTCGGGCGGATGGTTTGACACTCGTTTTATAAAAATCGTTTTTTCTTGAATTAGCCCCGAATTGTAAAGATAACCGACAGTGTCTCGAAAAATCGTTATCGAATTTTTATTCAAAGATTTCGTGGTATAAATTTGAGCCCCGTCAACTCCGAGCGTGTTCTTCTCGCGCTCTACCAACTTGGTCAACGTTTTTTGGGCAGCGGAAAGGGTAGGTTCAAAGGATATTATGTTGTGAGACGACCCTTTTTTTTCTTCTAGCAGATAGATATAGGAATTTAATTCTTGCGACATATATATATATATATAGTTTAAATATTTTTTTCTGTTGAGCTAGTGCCTATAAAAATAAGAGCAATAATAACAAGGAATATTAAAATTGTTCCTCCCACCCTGTTCGATTTTTTTACGTTAGATTGTGATTTTGTAGGCGCGTAATACTCGCGATTGTCCCCCGGGGAATTCGCCAATGATTCTCCGGGATAGTTCATTCGGGGGATGTTCCACCATTCTTCCGGGTAATCGATTCGAAGGCCGGGTTCAACTGCTGCCATTTTTTGAGGTTCGGTTCCCTCGAACGGGAGGGGTGTGTCATGGGGAATCTGGGGGCGAAGGTCTTTGGTAATCGGCGGGAGCGGCGGGATATTTTCGCGTGTATAGGAGAAATATTGCGACATTGGCCGTCCCGGGTACAAATAAAATAATGGGCTTTGCGGACAACACTCAGGCATTTGCTAAATAGCCAACACAAAAAGGTTTTTTTTTTGATCATATCTCTGCTTGCTGCATGTGGAGTCGCGTAGAGACTGGAAAGACTTGGGGGCGAATGAACTGTTCCTTTTGGTTTACCAATTTAGAAAGCGCGTCGGCATCTGAGAGATGCTGTAGGGCTTTTTTAGCAGGAATATGGCAATTACAAAACCATAGTCTCTCTTTTCCCAAAGAGACTAAAGTGAATGTTTGGTTAGTTTTGAAAGTTGACGAACAGATAAAACATTTTATAGCGTCGAGATTCATTTTCTTTACCATATGTGGTAAAAAAAAGGGGCGAATAAAACACCCTTTCATTTTTATAAATCATGTTTTTATAATATTTAAATATTTGTAGTAATTAATGAATTATTTATTATATTCTTTGTTGGGAGCGGTTTTTTTAAGTATAAGCGATATTGCTTCTAAATACGCAATTGATAATAAAGTCAGTAATTTAACTTATATTACATGGAGTCATGGAATTGTATATTTTATTGTACTGACTATATTTATTATTGTATGCTTGAAATATCGATGGAAGACTTTTATATTATATAGCAGAGAAAGTAATTCCCAGCAAAAAACACTATCTGATATGTTAAAACTACCAAATGATTGGAAAAGTATTGGATCTGTTATATTAGGAGGCGTTTTTGGATTTTTAGCATTAATAATAATTATTATGGCTTTTCAAAGATCGGTAAATATTGGATATACAGTTGCTGTTATTAGTACTACTAGTGCTATGACCGCTATTTTAGCATGGTTAATATTTAAAATTAAATTAAATTACTATGGAATAATTGGCATTTGTATAATAATAGTTGGGTGTTTTTTAATAGGTAAAAGTGAGAATGACTTAAAAGTGGACTTTGATGGTAAACAAACTTAATACTGGAAAAATTTATTTAAAAAAATGTTGAGGTTTTAAAATGAGTGATACAGATTTTTGCCATAATCAAGAACCATTGATCGGACTTTTCGATAAGAACAGTGATGAACTACATGTTGGCTTAAACAAAAAAAATAAAAAAAACCCAAGATCGAATTTTGAAAAATATGTTAATACCCTTGTTAAATACATTTGTAATGGTGAAATTATTAATAGAGAAAAAAAAAAAAAAAGGTATTTGATGATAAAACAATAAAA
>JABSSP010000109.1 GCA_013213985.1 Candidatus Babelota bacterium
CGCATTCTAAAGAAGATGCCGTAGTCAATTTAGTTAAAGGAGCTACCCAGCACTTTAATGAATCAGTTGAAAGGGGTGAACCTGTTACCCATGCATTTAGCACCATGACCTATCCTCTTGGTCTTTTTGTTCGTGGTGATCTTTATTTATATGTGATTGATTTTGAAGGAAATGTTCTTGCGCATGGCGATCGTCCTGGTCTTATTGGAACTAAGACGTGGGATTATAAAGATTCGCAAGGAGTCTATGTTAACCGAGAGATTATAAAAAAATTAAAGGAAACATCACAAGGCATTTGGCAAGAGTATATATCCAAAAACGCGCTTAAAGTTGTTTATGCGCAAGAAGTGACCGACAAAAAAGGAAAACATTATTTTATTGCCTGTGGGTACTACCCTGAAGCAAATCGCAAGCGTGTTGTTGAACTGGTAAAGCGGGGTTATCACTTTTTAAAACGTCACGGAAAAACAAGTGCAACAAAAGAATTTAGTGACAAGCGTAGTGCCAAATTTCGTTATGGTGACCTTTCTCTTGTAGTGCACGATTTTGAAGGGAAAATTATTGCCGATGGGGGTAATCCTGACCTTATCGGATTAGAAGCATGGGATTTTCAAGACCAGGATGGCAAATATCTTGTTAGAGAAATGATTAACAAAGCTACTGCTGGTGGTGGATGGGTAAGCTACAAATTAAAAAATTCGTACAAAGTTTCTTATGTTGAACCAGTTGAAGTTGGTCTTGAACGATACGTTATTTCTTCAGGATTTTATCCTATTTCAAAAGAAGAAAGCATGATCTTGATGGTCAAAGGAGCGGTGAGTCTTTTTGCTGCTGATTCGCTTGAAGATGCCTTGCAAAAAATTGTTGATCCTAATGGTAGTTTTATTCGAGGTGATTTGTCAGTCTATGTCATTGACCCGCATGGCATTGTTCTTGCGTGGGGTGATAATGAAGAAGTTGTGTGGCGCAACATGATGGGTGCTCGTGATGACGAAGGACGTCCATTTGTACGTATGCTTATTAATTCGGCTAAACGTGGACCAGCAAAACTTCCCTTTACCACCCATGGCAAAAAACGTATTGCCTATGCGGAAGAAATTGAAAAAGATGGACGTAAATTCATTGTTGGATCAAGTTACTTTACGTAGAAATAGAGTGTAAATTAAAAAAAGAGCTTTCTCATGTTTGTAATGTGAGTAAGTCCTTTTTAATTGTCTAGGATTGTATCCTTCTCTTTTTCCTTAGAGGTGTCCAATGCCACCAGGGTGTTTTCTTGCCAGTTTGAGCTTCATGAATAATTGCTGCAAATACATCCCACACATATGGATCATGTTTTTTACCGGTGATTTGTTGAATAGCTTGATATAAATGATAGGGATTGGCTTGCTATAATTGTTTAACGTTTGTAATTCCCAACAGCTGCAAATCTTTTAACGTAGCTTCACCGACATTCATCAGACTAAGTAATGTATTTTTTTATGTGGTTGTTTTTGACATGATATTTTTATTGCATTGGGCTACAAATTTCAACTAAGATTCCATTTAGATCCCGAACATACGCTACCGTTTGGCCCCATGGTTTTTTTTGGGCTGCTTGACTGCAATTGCACCTGCTGACAAAGCCATTTTATATGCGGAGTCAACATGATCAGTCACTAAAGCAATTTCAAAACCAGGAGCGATGCCATTTTTTTTATTTGGAGAAAAGGTGAGTCCGTTGTGGGTCGCAAGTTGCTCTGATGCGAATGCCAGCTTGGTTTCTCCGGTACTCATTTCTCCGTATTGTTTACTCTTATGTAAAAAAGATTTGTTTAGGCCAAAAGCTTCTTCATAAAATTATAATGTTGTTTCAACGTTGGGAACGTAAACGATAGTGTAGCCAAAGTTCATGGTAGTATCTCGCTTGACTTATAGACTTTGATATAAAATGGAGGAGAGCGTGGGATTCGAACCCACGGTTCCGCTCACACGGAACAACGGTTTTCAAGACCGTCGCATTCGACCACTCTGCCATCTCTCCAACATAATAAGTATATTTTACTTCTTACGGCAAAGAAAGCAAATACTATTGTCCCTTTTTCTCTGTTTTTTTTGGAGGATAAACAATAATAACTTGTAGGTTAGTTCCTTTTGGATGGTCTATGGGGCATTCATCAATCTGTTTCTAAATACCTTGAACATCTTGTTGTTCAAAAGCATCAAGGAGAAGCCAGCTATTTGTTACAATAGGACGAGCTTTTTCTTTATCTACTACTGCAGATAAGAGCCTTTCATCAGTAAATATACTCAGCATGGTCAGAAGATTACTATTGGTACGTAGCGCGCGCTCTTTTTGTGTCATATTTATGCTTGGTTGCATGTTGTTTTACGATTCCAGTCGAGTACCGGGATGACCTGTTTTGTTATTTGCGATGCTTCTTCGAGAGTAAATTCTGAGGGATTTAGCTCACTTACTTCGGCGGACAGCTTTCTCCTATACATTCGCAAACTACTGTTTCTATCGAAGTTCTTTCGTTTCTTTCTCTCTTTCTCTTTCCAGAAAAGTTAGTTCAATAACTGTACCTTATCGTACACAAAGAAAAGAAAAGAGCAACTATTTTGTAAACAATAGGGAGATATTGTTTACAAAAAAACAATTGAGGTGGTTTTTACTGCATGCCAAAAATACAAAGATGAAAACTACGATGTTCTTATCATCGACACTGCAGGTAGGTTACAAAACAAAACGAACCTCATGAAAGAGTTAGAAAAAATTCGTAAAATTATCAGTAAACAATTACCTGATACACGGGTAACTACCCTGCTGACCATCGATTCAATGCTTGGTCAAAATTCGCTTGAACAAGCGCGTCTTTTTAACGAATCAACCTCAGTTGACGGCATTGTGCTCACCAAAATGGACGGAACCGGC
>JABSSP010000011.1 GCA_013213985.1 Candidatus Babelota bacterium
TTAAAGAAGGTAATAAAGAACGTCTGCAGGTGTTTGAAGGTGATGTTATTGCCATGCACAATAAAGGTGCTTCAACAACATTCACCGTAAGAAAAATTGCTGCTAATGCGATTTCTGTTGAGCGTATTTTTCCATTGTACTCTCCTAAAATTGCATCGATCAAGTTTATCAGAAGCGGTAAAGTGCGTCGCGCGAAACTCTTCTATATGAGAGGCAGAAAAGGTAAGGCTGCACGTGTACGAGAGCTTGTACTTACTAAAGAGCAAAAACAACAACGAGCAAAAGCACGAAAAGCAAAGACTGAAGAGCCTGCAAAAGATGTGCCATCAGCAAAGGCTGATACGTCATCAGGAGCTGAGTAGACTTCTTTTCTATTCTAATGTTTTTATAAGCTTGAAGGAATTATACTCCTTCAGGCTTAATTTTTTATCTCTTGATTAACCATTTCTAGTCGTAATAAACTTCTCGTCCCCATCTATCGATATAAGCGGGACCATCGTAGTCATCATAATAACGATGTCTACGACCGACGATACTGCCGAGCAGTCCGGTTGCTGCACCGACTCCAGCGCCGATTTTTGCGCCTCTACGGCCACCAAAGGCTCCACCTAGAGCAGCGCCACCTAAAGCTCCGCCAGCTATACTACCAAATCCACCACGTCCAAAGCCGAAAAAGCTTTGAGCAGTGCCAAAACTAGCTATGAGCACTAACAGGCCTAAAAGGGCCTTTTTTGTTCTGTTTATCATCTCCGAACTCCCTGTTTCTATATGATTAGAATGCACACTTAATCTTACTTGTATTTTAACATTTGTAATTTATAAAATACAATAGTTTAGGGATAATAGGGGAGAATCTTCCCTGTTGGAAAGGGCGAGGCAGTGAGTTATCTGAGTAAAAGAAGTCAGCGGGGTAAGAGCTACCCCACTCTGATAATGAGCTGTGCTTTTTATAGCAATTCTCTAAGCTTCATGAGCTTTTTTTGAAGTGCTACAATTTTTGTATTGATTTTACGTGCTGGTATTATTCGATCAATTGCTGTTTGCGATGCGCCGATCAGTTTACGCGTACGTTTTTTATCCTCTTTCAACAGTTGCATGTGCTTGCGCGCACCGTTGATGGTGAAACCTTTGTCATACAAAAGCTCTTTGATGAACGTGAATGTTTTAACATCTTTATCATTGTAAAATCTTTGACCGCCGATTGATCGTGTACTTTTTATTTTAAATTCTCGTTCCCAAAAACGTATAACAAATCGTTCAACGTCAAGATCTTTTGCTAACTGTCCGATGCGAAATTGCCTTCTTTGCATTCTCATGTAAGAATATTCCTTTTTTAGTAGTTGATATATATTTTTTGTATTCGGTATTTCTTATTAAGATATAGCCTAGCTTTTTCTTTATGTAAACGGTAAAGTAATCCTTTTTGTGATAAATTTTTGTGTCTTTTGTTTGATATCACCTTCTGTTCGCACAATAGAGATGAAATATTTTTTTTATAATATTTTAATTATTTTACTATTCCTGGCTGATAATTGTTTTGTGTGGTATAATTTAATCATATTTTTTTGATGATTATTACAGGTTATTTTTTAAGGATCGTTGTGAATTTTAAAGATTTAATTGTTCCATTTGCAGTGGCACTTCTTGGTACATGGGCTATACAAACATTCTTCCTTTCAAAACAAGCACGCGAGCAGGCTGATGGCAGTGTACACTCGGGTCGAACTTTTACCGCACCGCTTTCTGTTCAGGATGCAAAACCGCTTAATCTAGAAGTTGATTTTATTGATAATGAATCGGAACTTTCTGAGGTAAAATCCAAGGTAGAGACTGAAAATGCAGTGTTTGTATTTTCAAATTATGGCGCAACTTTGGAAAATCTTTTTTTCAAAATGAGTGGTGATAGGTCTGAACGAAATACAAAAATGCTTCTTCCATCGGTTGTTAATAACCGAGAAAATAGTTGTTTCCTTGTTGCGCTTGATCAAAATACTCCATACTATTATCGTTTAGTAAATCGCACTGAAGACGATAATCAAGTGACGCTTGTTTATCAGGTAGAATCAGACAACGTAGTTATCGAAAAGAAATTTATAATTTCCAAAGCAACACATAAAATTGATCTTGCATTGAAAGTGGCCCCAAAAGGAGCGACGGGTGTTTCTGTTCAAGCACGAATTATTTATCCTTCACCTCGCATGGAAACTCCGATTAAATATGATGAGATTTCTGCCATTTACAATAGTGAGTCGGGCGCTATAGATAAAGCCAGCAGATCTAATTTGAACCTTCGTCGAGGTTGGTTTGCTCCAACATTATTTGGCACAGAAAATAAATACTTTATTCAGTCTCTTATAAATGATCATAATAATTTTGCGCAACGTGCATATTACAAATCATTCGGGGACAATAAATTGAGTTCTTTCTTGGAAGGTCCGGTTATTGAAGCTCCTGCGCAATGGAATTTGTCATTTTATTTTGGGCCTAAGAAAAAAGAAGCGGTTGCGTTGGTTGATAGTCGATTAGAACAAACGTTTGGCTATTTTGGTTTCTTTTCTCCGTTGTCTCGGTTACTTGATGCAGCATTAAAATATATCAATACGTATGTAGGAAATTATGGCCTTGCGATTATTTTACTTACACTCTTGTTTAGACTTATTATGCTTCCGTTTACGCTTAAGGGTGAGCGTGGAATGAAACAACAAGCTGAGGTTAGCAAAAAAATTGAATACCTTAAAAGACTGTATCGTAATGAACCGAAAATATTGGCGCGTGAACAGCAAGAATTATTAAAAA
>JABSSP010000110.1 GCA_013213985.1 Candidatus Babelota bacterium
CAATAATAATTTCTTGTTTTACCAGTGGTTGTAAAAAAGTTTGCGGTGCACTGAGTGTGCTCGTATGCGTCGGGCGATTTATATTTGTTGGTGATGCAGACATAAATTCTTGTGGTGTTGGAAATGCTTGTTCTGTTTTGTGTGTAACATTATTTTCTAGAGTTATTGGTGATGTAGAATGAGCTTGAAAAATAGGTTGAAAATTTTGTTGCGGCTGTGGGGCGATATGGGCAGAAAGATTGTCTTCCAAACATTTTTTGACTGCTTGAGTTAGTGCATTTTCTACCGTGCGTGAATGTAAAAAGGTAACTTCTTCTTTGCGTGGATGAATATTAATATCAACGTCGGTACTATCAAGCGTGATAAAAATATAGGCAGCAGGAAAGCGTGCTGGGGGTGTTACATTTAAATAACCGCGTAATAATGCGCGCGAAAGATGTTGATTTTTAATCCATCGGTTGTTCACAAAAAAGAAAATGCTGTTGCGGTCATATCTAAAAAAATAATGATTAGATATCATGCCGGTAATGCGAATATTTCCGCGCGTTTCAGTTGTTTCTATGGGCAGTAAATTCGTTACGTACTGGCTGTTTTTCAATTGTGTGATGCGTGCGCTTAGCGAATGAGCGATTGGGCAATTAATGAGTCGTTTACCATCACAGAAAAAACTAAAATCAATGTTGATGTGATTTAAACACAACGCGTGGACAAGGTTTGCAATGCGTCGCATTTCAGTGTCACGTGTTTTTAAAAATTTTTTGCGTGCAGGCACATTATAAAATAAATTACGTATGGTGATATCAGTTCCCACGGTGCACGGTGCTGACGTCACTTCAATATTTTTAGAACCTTCAAGCGTAACTTGTGTGCCGATTGCAGCTTCTTTTTGTTTTGTAATAAGGGTAACATTGCTAACTGATGCAATGCTTGAAAGGGCTTCACCTCTAAAACCGAATGTATTAATTGTTTGCAGATCATTAACACTGGTTAATTTACTTGTTGCATGATGTTCAAAACAACGTTGTGCATCTTGTTCTGACATGCCGTATCCGTTGTCTACAATACGAATGAGTTGTTTGCCACCGTCTTCAATATAAATAGTAACGTGTGTTGCACCAGCATCAATAGAATTTTCAATTAATTCTTTAACGATATTTGCGGGACGTTCAACAACTTCACCGGCTGAAATTTTTTGTGCTTCTTCGGGTGCAAGTTTTTTTATACGTGATGTCATGTGGGATGTTTCGAGTTTTTATTTTTGTTAAAAAGTATTGGTTATATGCGCTTTTATAATAGCAAATCAAAACCCGTTCGTCATGAGTGCATCCTGAGCCTGTCCTGAGTATGATCGAAGGGTGCCCAACGTCGCAAGTCCTACGAAGTTTTAACGAAGAAGGAAGCCTTTAGCGTAGACGGGTGTATCGAAGGGTTTATTTTCGTAGTCGACGGTCAACAGAATAATTACCTGCACCAGCAACAAAAAGTGCAATGAAGACAACTAACAAAGAAAGTGGGTGAGCCATAGTACTCCATGGATCACCTTTACTTGCGTGCATAACCACCGCAGTAAACATGACACAACCCAATAAAAATGCCGCAGGCCTTGTTAAAAAACCGAATATCAAACATAACCCACCAAAAAATTCTGAACATGCAGCCATAAAACCCCAAAAGGTTGGTGCAAAAGTAATTCCCAAGTTAGCCATGGCACCACCTAAACCTTGCCACATCTGTGGCCCGCCCATAATTTTTGGATATCCATGTTTTACAAAGATTAAACCGATGCCAATCCTTAAAATTAATAATCCGACGTCTTTTGCATTGTTAGAATCTAAAAATAACCAATGTTTTAGTTTATTCATATGTATTATTCCTATTTTATAAAGTGCCAATTATATGGTAAGAATAATAGTAATTCCATACGTTGTAAATTGTACTCAGTAAAATTAAAAAAGGATTGTAGTGAACAAAACAGCTATTATTAAAACTGCTTTGCCATTATTTATTGTACTTATAGTTTCAGTTTTTTCTTGTATCCAGACAGATCAATCTTGTGCACAAAAAGAATTACCAATGGTTGTGGTGAGTTGCTCCTACAATAATGCTCCGTGGGCAGAAAAAAGTTTGGATTCAATTTTCATGCAAAAGTACGACAATTATCGTGTAATTTATGTTGACGATGCATCGCAAGATGGCACAGCCGAAATAGTGCAAGCCTATATTGAAAAGCATAATTTACAAGACAAAGTTACTCTTATTAAAAATGACCAACGCCGTCGTAAAATGCATAATATTTACAATGTATATCACACGTGCGAAGATCATGAAATTATTGTACAGCTGGACGGTGATGATTGGTTTGCCCATGATGAAGTATTAGCATATCTTAATCAGGCATATCTTAACAATGATATTTGGCTTACCTATGGAACGCATGAAAATGTTCCAAAATCAAATATCGGAGCAAAGTCAAGTGCTATTCCTTTAAATCTTGTAAAAAATAGAACATTTAGAGAAAAATTCCGGTATATGCCGACTCGATCTTTTTATGCATGGCTTTTTAAATCAATTAAATTAGAAGATACATTGTGTACTAATGTACAAGGATTTGAGGGAAAATTTTTTCCCGTTCTTAATGATGGTGTCATGATGTGGGCAATGTTAGAAATGGCTCACTATCGTTTTAAATATCTAAAAAAAACATCTTATATAGCCAACCGGAAAAATCCCATTATTGGCCGCAAAGTAGATAGAACGTTATATAAGCAAGTTCGAGTAGAGTTAAACAAAATACAAGAACCTCTTTACCCAGTAGTTTCTACGCCCAGTATGGATAGATTAGTGCCATGTGAACAAGCGAAGGCCGATTGCGTTATGCTTTTTGAAAACAGTTATTATGATTTATATCACTCCATTCGCGCTTTACAAGAAAATGTTAAAAATCTAGGCAATATAATTGTTCTGTATCAAACAAAAAAATCTAGAGCTGACATAGTTTGCCAAGAGCTAAAAGAAAAATACCCTGATATTACGTTTGTCAAAATAAATGACGAGGGCGGATGTACAGCTGCCGTCAGTGCTTTAAAATCACTTTCAAATGATTATATTTTGTTGGCCAACGATCGTTGTAAACTAACGGAACCTCTTGATTGTACCTATTGCATTTACGAACTAGAGCGAACTTTTGCATACGGATTTTACACCAGCGTGTCTCCAAGCCTATGCAGACGAAATAGGGTTCCATGTCAATATATTGTTGATGACCTCTACGCGTGGAAATTTGCGTGCGATAAAGAGAATAAATTAAGCATACACAATTTTGATATGACCTTATACCGAACTCAAGATTTAATAACATCACTAGAAAAAGGGCGATGTACAACATTGTCCAAAGTAAGACAAACATGGCAAAGTGTTTTGGTTGGCATGCATCAGGTTGGACTCTTTTAAAGAGCTTTTTAGTAGGGGAGTGCATGGAAAATATAAAAAAGATTCTTAAATTGGTAACACTTCTTGGTTGCGCGGTTGTACATTTTGTACACCTTGAATCGCAAGACATTCACTTAAGCTGTTCAATGCTCAAATCATCGGTGACTAAAACTGAGCAGCCTACCGTCCAATTACCAATGGTTGTGGTGAGTTGCTCCTACAATAATGCTCCGTGGGCAGAAAAAAGTTTGGATTCAATTTTTATGCAAAAATACGATAATTTTCGAGTTATTTATGTAGATGATGCGTCTGAAGATGGCACTGCTGACATTGTTGAAAGATATATTGAAAGACATAATTTACGAGATAGAATTACTCTGATTAAAAATACTCACCGCCGTCGTAAAATGCATAATATTTATAATGTATATCACACGTGCGAAGATCATGAAATTATTGTACAACTCGATGGCGATGATTGGTTTGCTCATGATCAGGTGCTTGCAGATTTGAATCAAGAATATTTAAATAA
>JABSSP010000111.1 GCA_013213985.1 Candidatus Babelota bacterium
TCAATGTAAAATACAGACACTATCATTATTATTTGCTACTATCTCTTGACCATTTTAATATGTAGTACGCAACGTAAAGGAACGGTAAAAATGTCTATCGACAACCTGCAAGGAATTATTCTTGCGGCTGGAAAAACAAAACGATTCAAAACTGGTACAACCAAATTAGTATCGAAAATTTGTGGCCAAGAAATTATTTTATTTCCCATTAAACTACTTGATCTTCTTGCAATTCCCATTACCACTGTAGTTGGTTATCAACAAGAACTGGTGGTATCTGCCATTAATAGCAAGCGCAATAGTAATGCAAAACCAATTACTTTTGTCACTCAACCTGAACAACTGGGTACCGCAGACGCTCTTGCCTGCACACGCAACAACTGGAACAAGGATCACATACTGGTAATCAATGGAGATATACCGCTTGCACATGAACATATCATTACAGCACTCTACGAAGAACATATTAAAACAGATGCTACAATAAGTTTTGTTATGGCTCACAATTCTGACCCTGCAAGTAAAAATTACAGTCGTGTAGTCCAACAAGAAGATAATAAAATTGATATTGTGCACACAAAGGATCTCGGAAGCGACTGGTGTCAGCACTGTTACGTTAATGCCGAAATATATATCACCAAGAAAAGTTTTTTAGAACAATATTTACAAGAAATTAAGCATGATAACAGCAGAAAAGAATTGTGCACTGGTAAATTAGTCAACCTTGCAAGCAAAAATAACTTGACTGTGACTACAACCATAGCACCATTTGATCAAATACGTGGAACAAACACACTACAAGAATTGTGGGCAGCAGAACAAATAAAACGCGGCCAAATTATACGCTCATGGATGGAAAAGGGCGTTCGTTTCACCGGTGCTCAACATGTACACATCGATCTTGATGTAACCATTGGAACAGGAAGTTTAATTGGATGTGGTGTAAATCTACTGAGTGGCACACGTATCGGAAAAAATTGTACTATTGGCTCTTTTTGTTCTCTTACACAAGCAACGGTTGGTGATAATACAACTATTCATCCATCTTGCGTTTTACGAAATTGCACTATTGGAAGCCAGGTTTCAGTGGGTCCACTCGCACATATACATGGCAATGCACAGATTAATGACAACGCAACAATCGGTAGTTTTGTAGAAATTAAAGAAAATAGAACCCAAAAGAACCAGGCAGAAAAACAAACGTCACTCACAGATGAAATTCTTTTTACTCCTTCTACTCGAACACACACCATCGATAGCGACATGTTGGGGGGTTAGTGATCCGTTTTGTACACACCGCTGACATACATTTTGGAATGGAAAATTACGGAAGAATTGATTCTAAAACAGGAATCCATTCTCGATTGCTCGATTTCAAAAAAGCGCTCGACTTTTGCATAGATGTTACTATAGAAAAGAAAGTCGATTTCTTTTTATTTTCTGGTGATGCCTATAAAACAACCACACCAAGCCCGACTCAACAAAAATTATTACTCCAATGTTTCTTGCGCTTGTACAAAAAAAATATCCCGATCGTTATTGTCGTAGGTAATCATGACAATCCATTAAGCTTTGGAAAGGCGCATAGTTTAGATGTTTTTGGATCACTTCCTCTTGATGGTTTTCATGTTATTTCAAAACCAAAAACCATAACACTCAAAACAAAAAACGGACCAATTCAAATTGTAGGAATCCCCTGGCCAACACGTAATAGCATTTCACTTAATAAAAAACATCAACTAAAAAATGCTACGCAAATCACAGAATATATTTCAAAAGCGGTCGCACATATTATCAAAAATAGCGCAGAAAAATTAGACCAGAAAATTCCCGCAGTTCTTGCGGGTCACTTAACGGCTACTTCAGGAATATTTTCTGGTTCTGAAAAACGAGCGATTTATGGAACTGATCCCGTCCTTTTACCTTCTGACTTAGCGATAAAACCATTTGATTACGTTGCACTTGGCCACTTGCACCGCTATCAAGATTTAAATAAAAACGGTTATCCTGCAATTGTATATTCAGGTTCCATTGAACGTATTGATTTTGGTGAACGTAAAGAAGAAAAAGGTTTTTGCCTTGTTACCATTGAAGAAAAAGATAAAACCACACATGAATTTATACAAGTTCCTACTCGTCCTTTTATTCAAATCGAAGTCAAATTAAAAGCAAAAGAAAGCCACACGCAGCAGGTGCTTGATGCTCTAGCAAAAAAAACAATTAAAAATGCAGTCATAAAAATTGTGTATCATGTACCACCAGAAGAACCTGACAAAGTTGATTTAAAAAAAGTTCAACTCTATTGTGTAGATGCATGGTATCTTGTCGGCATCATACCAATTAGAAAGCCAATTACCCGTCAACGACGTACCGGCGCACACGTTGATATGGATTTGAGTACATTACTTAAAACATATTTTTCATCGAA
>JABSSP010000112.1 GCA_013213985.1 Candidatus Babelota bacterium
ACCAATTTAATTTATGGATTATCTGTTGGAATGGAATCAACCGTAGCGCCAGTTATTATTTTAGCTTTAGTTATTTTAGCAGCCTTTCTTTTTGGCGGTGGTTTATTTGGTGTTTCCCTTGCTGCAGTTTCAATGTTAGCAACCGTTGGTATCACTATGACGGTTGACGCATACGGCCCAATTGCCGACAATGCGGGCGGTATTGCGCAAATGTCTGGCTTTGGAGAATCAGTCCGTAAGATTACTGATAAACTTGATGCGCTTGGCAATACAACAGCTGCAATGGGCAAAGGTTTTGCTATTGGTTCTGCGTTGTTGACTGCGTTGGCTATGTTCTCTGCGTATGCTGAACAAGCAGGCCTTGATATATTAAATCTTTTAAATCCATTTGTTATGGTAGGTATGTTTATTGGTGGAACTGTCCCATTTATTATTTCTGCATTGACCATGCGTTCAGTTGGTGACGCTGCACTTAAAATGGTAATGGAAGTTCGCCGACAGTTCAAAAGTATTCCTGGTATTATGGAAGGCACTGGAGAGCCTGATTACGAACGATGTATTATGATTAGTACACAAGCGGCGCTTAAGGAAATGATTTTGCCTGGAATTATAACTGTTTCTGCCCCCGTGATTATTCGTTTTACTTTAGGTAAAGCCGCACTCGGTGGATTTTTAGTTGGTGCCACTGTAGTTGGTGTCTTACTTGCTTTGATGATGGCAAATTGTGGTGGAACCTACGACAATGCAAAAAAATATATTGAAGCCGGAAACTTTGGTGGTAAAGGATCAGATGCTCACAAAGCGGCGGTCATTGGAGATACCGTTGGTGATCCGTTTAAAGATACCTCAGGACCAGCGTTAAATATTCTAATTAAGCTGATGTCTGTTATTTCATTATTATTTGTTCTTATATAGAAATTACCAAAAACACTTTTAATTCATCTATTGGTTCCGATTGTTGAAAAATAATCGGAACCAATTTTTGTACAGCTATTGTAATAGGTTTTTTTTAAATAATATTGAACCTCAATTAGAAATTTCTTGTGATATTCCCTCTGGTCTTGCTACAATAAAAAAGTATAAGAGGAGAAAAATTATAAGAAAACGAGTTGAGGAGGCAGTCATGTTCGGGTTTGGTAATCAGTTAAAAAGGCGGATCCTTACTATTATCAGGCTTGTATGTACGCTGCTCATCACAGTTTTTTTACCTCGCATATTTATTCATACAGCAAAAAAATACAAACTTAATTTACGATATAAAAATTCTTACATCATCGATTTTCATATTAATTCCACAAAAAACAATTTTATAACTGACCAAGCTTTTTTGTTGGCCAAGGCAGTAAAATTGAAAAAGGATAAAAGCATAATATAGTTCAAATCCGTTCGCCCTGAGCTTGTCGAAGGGTTCTTGCCGAACACCCTCAATAAAGCAGCATTCCTATTCATTTTTTGTCTTGCGCAAAATTTTATCCAATGTTATTATGCGGCAACTCATTAATTTTTTTATACAGGAGAATACCATGCGTATTTCTACAGCGTTATTATTTTTCACATTGAGTTTAGCATCTTTTTCAGGTGCGTATGCTAAAGGAGAAATTCAAAAAAGAACTCAACCAACCATGGACAAGGATGCTAAAGTTTTTGTTGCAGGGCATCGGGGGTTGGTTGGTTCGGCCCTGATGCGCGAGCTTGAGCGGCAAGGTTATACCAATATTGTGACGCGGACTCATGCACAGGTAGATTTATGTGATCCGGTTGCAGTGGATAATTTTTTTAGTTCACAAGTTAGATCAATGTCCGGACCAATTGAATATATTTTTCTAGCTGCAGCCAAAGTTGGTGGCATTTGGGGAAATTATAAAAATCCAGTTCCCTTTATTCGTGACAATATTTTAATTGAAATGAATGTGATAGATGCTGCACATCGTTATGATGTTACAAAATTAATCTTTTTAGGCTCTTCATGCATTTATCCTAAATTTTGCCAACAACCAATCAAAGAAGAATATCTTTTGACTGGCGAATTAGAACCATCTAATGAGCACTATGCGATTGCAAAAATTGCTGGTATAAAAGCATGCCAAGCATACAACAGACAATACGGAACTAACTTTATTGCTTGCATGCCGACTAACTTGTACGGTCCGTGTGATAATTTTGATTTAGAAACCTCACACGTGTTGCCGGCATTACTTTCTAAATTTTACACGGCAAAAAAAGAAGGCAGAGACTCAGTTGTTGTCTGGGGAACCGGAACTCCATATCGTGAATTTTTATACATAGACGATCTTGCAAGTGCAGTTGTTCATCTGATGAACTATTATGATGGCAACGAAATAGTAAACGTTGGGACAGGCAAAGATATTACCATTGGTGACGTTGCTCGAGTTATTAAAGAAGTTGTTGGTTTTGAGGGTAACATTGTTTTTGATACAAAAAAATCTGACGGAGCACCGCGTAAACTTCTTGATGTGAGTAGATTAAGAAATCTTGGTTGGCAAGCATCAACTGCATTGCGTGATGGTATTCAAAAAACACTTGATTGGTGCATCAAAGAAGGTATTTTTCAATAGGATGTACAGTACTTAATTAAAGGAGCAGTGCAATGAAGCGTATACTGTCTATTTTATTGATCAGCATAATTTGTGTGGCTCATGCTCATGACGAGCCACACAAATCACAGGAAAAGCGAAAGGTAGCATTTGTTACGGGGATCACCGGCCAGGATGGTGCACTCCTAGCGAAATTTTTATTAGAGCTGAAGGACTACCACTACATAGTGCACGGCGTTAAGCGTCGTGCATCTTCTTTTAACACAGCACGTATTGATCATCTTTATAGAGACTTGCATGATTCAGGAGAAAAACGTTTTATATTACATTATGGGGATGTTTCTGACAGTACTAATATGATTCGTCTTATTCAGGAAATCCAGCCTGATGAAATTTATAATTTAGCAGCACAGAGTCATGTAAGGGTTTCTTTTGAGTTGCCTAATTACACCGCACAAGTAGATGGAATCGGCGTTCTGAATATTGTAGAAGCGGTTCGCATTTTAGGTCTTACCCAGAAAACAAAAGTATACCAAGCATCAACGAGTGAAATGTATGGCAAGGTACAAGAAGTTCCGCAAAGTGAAACAACCCCATTTTATCCGCGTTCTCCTTATGGTGTTGCAAAGCTTTATGGATTCTGGATTATTAAAAATTACCGTGAAGCATATAATATGTTTGCGTGCAATGGGATTTTATTTAATCATGAATCGCCTATTCGAGGTGAAACATTTGTAACACGCAAGATTATTCGTGCTGCAGTGCGCATTAAATATGGCTTGCAAGAGACGTTATACCTTGGCAATCTTGATGCAAAACGTGATTGGGGGCATGCGCGTGATTATGTTCGAGCTATGTGGATGATGTTACAACAAGACGAACCAGATGATTTTGTCATTGCTACAGGGCAAACGCGTTCAGTCAGAGACTTTGTCGAAATTGCATTTGAAAAAGTTGGTATTGATATTGAATGGCGTGGCAGTGGGCTAGATGAAGTTGGATATAATAAAAATACTAATCAGCCAGTCGTAAAAGTTGATCCAAAATATTTTAGACCTTCAGAGGTTGAACTTTTAATTGGTGATGCAACCAAGGCCAAAAACGTATTGGGATGGGAACCAAAAATTAGCTTTGAGCAATTGGTTGAAGATATGGTGCAGCATGACGAAAAAATTGTAAAACAACAAGTTGCAGCTATACATAGATAAAAATAACAATGTTGGTTTTGAAGGAGCTCAGAACTACTGAGCTCCATTTTTTATCGCGCAAAAAGATTAGAAATAGAGTCTACTATCCATGTAAAGAAATTTTGTATGGATTTAAAGATAGTTACAAAAGCATGTTTAAGCCATTCAAGTGGAGATATAGTTTTTTTAACTTTTCCGTTAATAACTTTTTTTGCGGGCCCTGTTTTGTTTAAAAGAAATTCGTTTATTTTTTCTGTAATATTTTCTTGAAAATCATCTTCATCTTGTGAGTCAAAAAAGTGACTACGATGTTTTTCATCAGTTCCATGCATCAAAAGAAAAGTAGGGAAACTTGATACGTTAAATTTTCGCATGAGTTGCTTGCCTTTGTCGCCGTCAATATGTATAAAAGTAATTTCTGAAAGTTCGGGCTGAGCCGTGATTTTTTCAAAAGGTTTTTTTACCATTTTGCATGCACCGCACCACGTAGTTGAAAATTTGATTACCGCAGGAACAGGGTTTCCATTTGGGGTAATTTTTTCTAGCAGTTGTTTTTCGTTTTCGACTTCAACGATATTTGCAAAAAGTACGTATGTTGACAGGAGTAGCATGATAGAAAATATGTTTGATTTATACATTTACATTCCTTTTTAATTACAGTAGGTGTAATACTGGTTTTTCAATGTAAAAGGTGCCCCAGAAAGGGGCACTTAAAAATATTGTGGTTTTTATTTGCATTTGCATGTTTTGCATTTGCCATCGCATGTTTTGCAGTTAGGACCGCATTTACATTTTTTGTATGCTTTCTTTTTTTTCTTGCCATTAGCTTTTTTCTTTTTGATACCGTTTTTTTTCTTTTTATTTTGCAGGCCTGTTTTTACGGATTTTTTTTTAGCCTTTTTCTTTTTACCGTTTAGTTTTTTTGCTTTTTTCTTTTTAGTTTTTACGGTAGATCTCTTTTTTACTTTTGGTGCTGGAATTGTTGCTATTAATCCTCTGGGTCCTTCGACAACTTCTGTAATTATTGATGCAGCAGGTGGCGTTTCAAATACCCCTCCTGCTCTAGACCCTAATCCGCCTGGTGCTGTACCAAATACTTCTGATAGATATTGATTAAATTGTGATCTAAAGGTGTCTGGTTTATAAAGATCTGTTGCTTTAAAAAGTACTTAGCCATTTTTGATGAAAAGGAAACTTGGAATCGATCCAATATTGTATGATTCTGAAATTGAATAATCAAATTCTGTATCGATACCAAAAAAATTAATTCCAGGAGTTGTTGCTGCGAGTTGTTCATAGTGTGGCTTGATTTGTTGGCAGGGTCCGCATCCTCTGTTTGAAAACATAACGACAGTTGGTCC
>JABSSP010000113.1 GCA_013213985.1 Candidatus Babelota bacterium
TACCCCAAGATTACGCAGTCCAGCGTGTCGTCTAGGCGCCCTTCTTCTTGGCGTTTTAATTTTATCCAATTAAAATTTCTTTTACCCGGCGTATACATTGAATCAAGACGCTTAACAACCAAGCCTTCAAGACCAGCTGCAATGTTGGCATTAAAATAATCCTCTAACTCTTTTGCGGTCTCAATCTTTTTTTCTTCAACAACTTTAATGACATTATTTTTAAAATTCTTAAAAAGATCCTGCAACATTTTTCGACGTTGCTCATGAGTATCAGACAACAAACTTTCACCATTTAAATACAGAAGATCAAAAATAAAAAATTGTAACGGAAGTTGTTCCATTGCAGCTTCAATGCCATGTTTTCTTTTTCGTTTAACGGTTTCTTGAAACGGTAAAAATGATCCGGTACTTGGATCAAACACAATCGCTTCACCTTCACAAATTAAACTGTCGATTGGTAATTTTTCAAATACTTTTTCAAGATCAGGAAACATAGACGACATGTCTTGCAAATTACGAGAAAAAAAATGAATTTCTCTTTTTCCCGACTTCTTTTTTTTGACATGCACTTGAAGGCGAAATCCGTCTAACTTTGGTTGAGCAACACAATCACCTAATTTATCAACAATTGCTTTTGCTGAAGGCAAACGTTCTGCAGCTGCCGGGCGGATGGGAATACCGACTTCTATTTTCATATGCTCAATGCCTTTAATTCCATCTTTTTTTAAACGAGCAGCAATCAAGCCAATATCAACACAAATGTTATACGCATGTTCAATTTTTTTTCGTAACGATTTGTCACCAATACACATCCATGAAAGTGCATCAACCAATGTCATTTCAGAAAAGCCAATACGTAATTTTCCCAATACGATACGCACCACAAATTTTGCTGAAGTTGGATCAAGACTTTTAAGAAGTTTTAATAATTCCGAAGCCTTTTTTTCTTGTGAACCTGTTCCGGATGTTTCTTCTATTTTGCACAATTCATCGTAGACTTGCACAACGGTCGGATCACCGATTGGCTTCCATTTGCCATCCATCACCGGCGTGCCGATATCACCAGTCTTTTTTTTAGCTTTTTTTATTTCTTCAACCGATTCACCTAATAACTGGGCAACAACTTTGAATAAATTTTTTTCGGCCATGTTAAATTGTGTGCCGATGTATGGTGGATGCAATTGACCAAGCGATAAATTACAAATAATTTGTGCTTCGCGCGCATTCGCTTGCTCGAACAATTCCGCCAATAACTCTGTCACCGCAGTGCGTGATGATTTTTGTTCAATTAAATCAAAATAATGACCAACTTCATTAAATTTCACTTTAGTTTCCCGATTGGCTTTTTTACATAATTAATAATGTTTTTTTGATGCCGCCAGATGCCCCACGCAGCAATAAACCATAACAATAAAAATGCATTACGTGAAACATTCAAATACCAACCAATAAGGGGAAGAAAGAAAAGCCCAATAACTGATGAAATTCCGACAATACGAATCACACAAAAAGCAATCAACCATACAAGCACCAACATTGCAGATAATAGAGGATGAACAAAGGTGACAATACCAGCACTTGTTGCAATTAATTTGCCACCCTGAAAATTCAAAAAAATTGAACAACCATTACCAAGTAAAAGTGCAACAGCGCTCATCATAATGACATTGGGCGGCACACCGAGTTTTGTGGCCGCGTAAAGAAAACCGTACGCTTTTATAAAATCAAGAAAAAAAACAAGAAGAAAAAATGGCGCGCCCAACACTCGGCCAACGTTGGTAGCTCCGATATTGCCCGAACCATGCAAACGAATGTCTTCAACTCCAAAGCAACAGGCAATTAAAAAACCAACAGGAATTGAACCAATAACATATGCAATAATTGGTATTAAAAATAACAATGTCATTAGATCCTCTTATTTTGTTGCAGGGTTGTTAAGTTCCCTTTTTCTGCGCTTCCACTCTTTTACAAAAGAATGACAATACAAGGCTGCCGACAAAAGAGATAAGATGATAGTTGATGAAAGTAAAATCCATTCTACCTTATGCCACACAAGTGCTTTGTCGACACTCACATTTTGATAGGGATTAAGAATTAAAAATGTCAGCATAATCATTTGGAAAATAGTTTTTATTTTTCCTAAATAGGAAACATAAATTTTAAATTTATTTTCAAGCGCGATCAGTCGCAAACCAGTGACAAAAAGTTCACGTCCAATCAACATGATAACCCAATAAAAATAAATTTTACCAACAGCTAACAAAGAAACCAGCGTTGAATACACAAGAAATTTATCTGCTATTGGATCTAATATTTTACCAAGACTTGTTTCTTCTTTATTGAGTCGTGCAAGATATCCGTCAAGAAAATCTGTGATACAGATCAACGAAAAAACAAATGCAACAAGTGCATTCATCCACCACATATTGTGGGGCAAAAAATAAAAAATCAGAAATGGTATTAAAGAAAAAGAAAGGACAAGTCGTGCAATGGTTAAAGAAAGAGAAATGTTCAATTTATCAAGAGAAATCATTATTCTGTTTCGGGTTTTATTTTTGGTGGCGACGCAGGGACTCGAACCCCGGACCTACGGATTATGATTCCGCCGCTCTAACCAACTGAGCTACGTCGCCTTTTGTACATAAAAGGCGCAAGTAACATGAGCTACCTTCGTCTTTTATTATACTTAAATTTTAATTTTTTGCACGTTAAAGTTGTCTAAGACAAAGTTAAACAGAGATCTTAGGAAAAATAAACCAGTTATCAAAGTAGAAACAATACCAAGCATCATGGTGACTGCAAAACCCTTAATAGGACCGGCACCAAATTTATACAGGACAATGCCTACAATAAAGGTGGTAATGTTTGCATCTAAAATAACCGTCATCGCCCCGGCAAAACCTTTATTCAATGCTTCTCTAAACGGTACCCCTGCTACTAATTCTTCCTTGATGCGCTCATAAATTAAAATTGATGCGTCGATTGCCATACCAATGGTCAATACCATTCCTGCGATGCCAGGAAGAGTGAGCGTTGATCCAAGCAATGATAAACCAATCAAAACTAAAAACAAGTTATAAATTAATGCAAGGAACGCAAAGAAGCCAGCAACTTTGTAATAAAATAAACTAAATATAAAGAGTAAGCTTAAGCCAATCAAACAAGAAATCAACCCTTTTCTAATTGATTCGGCACCTAAAGCCGGACCAATTAGTCGTTCTTCCTCAAACGTTACCGGTGCAACAAACGCTCCTGACCTTAGTAGCAACGATAATTCACGTGCACTATCGGAAGTGAACCCTCCTTGAATTTGTCCGCTGGTTCTTAACGGCCCGTTAATAGTCGGCGCAGAAATAACGACACCGTCAAGAATAATTGCAAGATTTTTTCCAATATTTTGACTTGTTAGTTCATAAAAACGATCACCACCGTCAGAAGTAAATTCAAAGGAAACCACTGGTTGCATAATTTGATTGTCTAAGGTTGGTTTTGCATTTTTTAAATCTTTTCCGGTAATGTTAGCGTATTTAGAAACTAAAAAATAACGAAGTGGTTTGCCGTCGCGTCCCACTTCTTTTGACGGAAGAATTTCTTGATCAGATTCCAGCTCACCATCAAGTTCATATAAAATGTCATCTTCACTTTGAGCAACTTTTTCTACTAATTTGAGTTCAAGAAGTGCTGATTTTCCAATCATATTTTTTGCTTGTTGCGGGTCTTCCACATCAGGAAGCTCAACAATAATATTTTTTTCACGTTGTGCAGCAACCGTAATCTCACTCACACTCAACGGATTTAAACGATTATGTAAAACTTCTATATTTCTTTCAACCGCATCGCGACTAATATATTTTATTGCAGCATCAGTAAGACGCAAGCGAAGAACATTGCCCTCACTTTTTGCAACAACAAGTCCGATTTGAGAAGCAATTGCTCCCTGCCTCATTTGATCTGCTGTAGGTTTGGCACCAACTAAAACAGACGCCGCATTTTGTGCCGCTTGTACTGAAGGAAACGTCAAAACAATTTCATTTTTTTCTAAAACTGAATTCGTTGGCGATTCAATATTAGCTTCCTGTAATTTGTCTGGCATGGCTTGCATTTGAGAAAGCAATTCAGCTTCGACCGCTTTGTCAGTTTGCACTTCCAACGTAATGTAAGTACCTCCAACCAAGTCAATTCCAAAACGTATTGCCTTACGTAGCGGCAACAAACTATAAAGGCCAACACCGGCTAAAACCACCCAAAATGCAAACCACGAAAAAACTCCTCGCTTTAACATTGAGCTCATTGATTTATTCCTTTCCATGTTCGACTAAAAAACATTGGTACCAAGGAGGGGACTCGAACCCCTACAGGATTTCTCCCACAGCCCCCTCAAGGCTGCGTGTCTACCAATTTCACCACCTTGGCGTAGTAAACCTAAATACAGGATAAAATGTACCATGATTAGGGTGTATTGGCAACCATAATTTTACGTTTTTATTGATCATTCACTGGAAGTAGGAGTAGCACTTTCAGTAAAATCGGTCAATGGCTGTACTTCAGGTTGTCCCTCATCACCAATCTCACCTTCTATCGGTTCTTGATCTTCTCTTGCAGCATCCGTTTGAATTTCTTGATCAGTTGCCACCTCTTCAACCACTGGAGGCGTTGTTTTCTGTTCAGTTTCAATTTCTGCTGGCGGTTGAATTTCCGTTGGTGCGGCCTCCTCAACCTTTTCGGACATAAAGAAACTGGTGATGTAATTCCACATGTTGCTCAACATAGCACCAAATTCAGTTGCTTCTTTTTTAGCAGGTTTCTTTGCAGCAGCAGCAGCTGCTGCTGCTTTTTCAGCCTTTTCTTGTTTTTCTAATTTTTCAGCCTCATTTTGAAGCTTAATACCACTTTGCTTGAGTGCCTCTAAAGTCGTTTTAACTCGATCAATAGATTCACGAATGTTTTGTAAAGATTTATCAAAGTGTGGTCTAAATGAACCATCGATATATTGTTCTATATCTTGAATATTTTTCAACAACCCATGCATACCAAAATATAAATTACGTGCCTGGTTGTCGCTCAACTCTTGTGATATAGCAACAAGTTTAGCATGCGCCTGTTTTTCATAGTCGCGAGCTAATGTCAAACGTTCTTTTAATATATCAAAGGCATTTTCAACAGAACTATCTATTTCTGAAATATTTTCAATTGCTTCTCGTAATTGATCAATAGTTCCCTTTTCTTCAACCAGTTTATCTAAAAATTCCCGTTCTTCTGAAGACAAATCACCTTCTTCTTTACGTTCTTTTTCCATTTCTTTTATCAGCGAAGAGACACTTTCAATTAATTCATCTTGATCCATACCAACTTCAAGATAAAATGGATCAAGAACACCTCCGTCAAGTTCGTTACGATCAGAAGTAAATGACATGAAAGAATGGCTAACTTGATCAACAAGAGCATTTATTTGTTCGTATACTTTTTCAGCACGCTGCAACCAATAACGCTTAATAAGCCAATTTCCACGTGGTTCACTTAGGTTTATTGTACCAATGTTAATTAGACCAGTTTCTTCTGAACCTGCTTGCTGTTCACTTAGCCCTACTTTTTCTGCGCTCTTATCTGCTTCTTGTACAGAAGTTTCAGTCAAGGATGTTGTTTCAGGAATTTCTTGAACAGTCCCCTCTGCTATTTTTTCATCCGTGGTTCCAGCCTCTTCGGTAAGAATCTCACCCTCCTGCGTATCAGTTTCTTTTGAGGCGTCATCAGAAGAAACCTCATCTTCTTTTGTATCAGCAGCTTTATCTTCAGAAAGGCGAACAGTCCTTTCTATTTTTTCAACTTTTTCTGGCACAATTTCAAAAGATTTTTCTCCTTTTATATCTGTGTCAGCGTCATCATCTTCATCGTCGTCGTCA
>JABSSP010000114.1 GCA_013213985.1 Candidatus Babelota bacterium
CAATGCAAGATCACCCAGCGCTCACATCTTTTTATTCTAAACCAAAAAAGCCAAAAAGACAACCTCAATCTGCGTTAAAAAAATGGAGCTGGCGACAGGATTCGAACCCGTGACCTGCTGATTACAAATCAGCTGCTCTACCAACTGAGCTACGCCAGCATATTTAGCGAACTGGAGCGGGAAACGGGACTCGAACCCGCAACCTACAGCTTGGAAGGCTGTCGCTCTACCAGTTGAGCTATTCCCGCGGTCTTTTCTGGTGGCGAGAGCAGGATTCGAACCTGCGAAGGCTAACCAGCGGATTTACAGTCCGCCCCCTTTGACCACTCGGGAATCTCGCCTTCAATAAAATAACTTGCCTTGCAGTCAATAGAATATGTGTTTTCTACAAAGATTTCAAGCCATTTTTTTCTTTTTTATAACATTTATCAAAAATGAGGTGACCACTACTATCCCTATCCCTGTAAAATCGGCCCATTAATGTATAACTGCTCATGTTTTATTTTAACCTATAAAACATGAGCAGTTAGGAATAGCAATAACGAAACCCTACTTATCACCTAACTTTTCTTTTAAAATATCTTTGACTTCAGGTACACAGCTATTGCACCCCGTTCCAACCAGTAAAAATTCAGAAAGCTGATCAAATGTTGTATAGCCATCCTCTATAGCCTGGCAAATCTCAGAATACATAACGCCCATGCACGTGCATACTAAATAATCAGGACGTTGCAATAGGCCGCTTTTTTTATTTGTCATCACACCCTTTTAACGAACACGATAAAATACGTTCATCTGCACCATTGTATTCAAGAGTAATATGACATACGTCTTTTTCTAAATGTGGCATAATTATGTCCGGCCACTCAATTAACGCTATACTTTTAGGTGCATAAAGATATTCATCAAATCCTGATTCTACAAATTCATCGAGTAACTTTATACGATACAAATCAAAATGATTGAAGGTTATTCCCTTTTTATTTTTATATGAATTAACACAGACAAACGTAGGACTCGTAATTTCTTCTGTTATACCACACTTTCTAAGCAATGCTCGTACCAATGTTGTTTTGCCCGCACCTAAACTTCCTGTCAACGTAATCACTTTACAATTCTTCATGTGATCGTAAACATGGTCAACCGCTTTTTTCAATTCGTCTAAACTATACACAAGGCGCACATCACACTTTGTCTGCTTCATGCCTTATAATTTCCTAATAATGTCTGCCATCTTACGCTCATTTTTTGATAGTTTATGTGTATCTTCATCTAGTTGTATATCATGAAGATCATCTTTTTGATCAACATACATACTACCTTCTGTCATAAGCTTATCAACCTCCTCATTCTCGTCTGATGACAATTTAACAACAGTACCTTTTTGTCTAGATGTTTTTTTTTCTTTTACTGCTGCCATACGATTTTCAACTATGTTACAAAATTCTAATGAACCAATTGATATCACTCCTTCTTGAGAAACCCATGCACATAGCTCTCTGTCAGAAGAAACTAATAACGGCTTTTTGTTTTTGTTTTTTTGAATATAATCCTGAATAACTTTGTCAGCAGTTTGTCGTGCACCAGAATAAATAACAAGAATGCCATGTTCATGTCCACGAGAAGGCCAATGATATGGCCCGCCATCAAACACAACAACCACGGTATGTTTGCGCAGTTTAGCATATGCAGCCATCTGCATAATAAACTTGGTTCGTTTCCGATCAGAAATATCTCGTGACGGCAACGTTTGCTTGAGTACGTTGTACGCGTCTATAATAATTAACATCATTTCATCCACTCAATGATTGCAAACTAAAAAAATCAATATTACACTTACAAAGCAGCTCTTATAGTACAAAACACAAATTTTTTTGGGGCAATGGTATGGCTCAACTCGTTCAAATGCGACAACGCATTAAGACAATTGAAACAATAAAAAAAGTCACTAACGCTATGCGACTTATTTCAATGTCATCTCATACAAAAATGCAAGCAAAGCGTAAAATCCTTAACCATTACACAGAAACGATAAAAAATCTTTTCTATAAACTTAGAAAGAGTACTCCCTCATGGCGCAATCGCATTTTAATGCCAAATCCTGAATTACCTCAGAAAACCCTCTTTATACTCATTGGATCACAAAAAGGTCTATGTGGAAATTTTAGCAGCGCTCTTTTTTCATATTTTACCAATAACGTAGAAAAAGACCAATACCAGAACGCAACACTCGTAGCAATCGGCAAAAAAGCTACCGACTATGTCAGAGGACTTAAAGGTATAAAAGTTAACACCAAGCATGAAAAGATTAGTATTAATCAAATAGAACCGATTTCTACGGCAATCATTAGTATGATTATGGATACCGACACTCCTTTTACTTCAGTTGTTATTTTTTCCAATAAGATTAAAAACTTCTTTATACAAAAACCTTCTTCGACACAGCTCATACCCCTTGGACAAGAAAGTATAACAGTTGAGCCTCGAATAAACGAACCTTATGTTTGGGAACAACCACCCGAAGAATTGCTTGGGTATCTTTCGCACGAACTTCTACACACCATGGTGTATAATTTACTTTTTGAATCGTTAATCGCTGAGCAAGCAGCTCGTTTTATCTCAATGGATAACTCAACAAGAAATGCACAAACCATCTTGGATACCACTAAGTTGGCATATAATAAATTGCGTCAGATGAAAATAACCAGAGAATTAACTGAAATAACCGGAGCTCTTCACTAAGTTAAAAAATAAAAAAAAAGTAAGCACAAAAAAGGATAATTAATGAAGCTCAAAACCCTACTTAAAAATAAGACTCTGATTCTCTCTGTATTGCTCAGTATTACTGCATATCATTCTCTTGCATGCAAAAATATGTGCGTCATCGGAGCAGGATACGTTGGACTTATCGCTGGGTCTAAATTTGCTCAGATGGGAAATAATGTTATCTGTACAGATATATCACAATCAAAAATTAATGATCTTAACAACGGAATAAAACCCATTTTTGAACCTGGCTTACAAGCAATAGTTAAAGAAGGTATGCACCAAGAAAAACTTTTTTTTACAACTGATGTTGAGCATGCCATACAAACAGCTGATATTATTATTGTTGCCGTTGGAACCCCAATGGGCAAAGATGGGAGTTCAAATATTTCTGCACTTATCAATGTGATAGAAACAATCGCAAAAAACATGCAAGGCTACACAGTTATTTGCATTAAGAGCACGGTTCCTATTGGAACTAATAAGAATGTACTGTTACAACTTGATGAACATTGTGCGCCAGGTGCATTGTACGATCTTGTTTTTAATCCTGAATTTTTGCGTGAAGGATCTGCTTTAAAAGATTTTAGTATTAATCCTATTGTACTCGGAAGTAATTCTCAAAAGGCACTCGACATAATGACAGAATTATATTCGCCGCTTATTGAACGGGGATGCCCTTTAGTGCACACCGATTTGACAACAGCCGAAGCATTTAAATATACGTGGAACAGTTTTAGAATGACACGAATCATGTTTGTAAACGAACTGGCATGTCTGTGTAACACCGTCGGAGCAGATATTGAAACACTTGTTACAAGTATGAGCATGAGTGAACAATCAATGCCAACGAAAAATCTTAAACCAGGACCTGGTATTGGCGGTTCTTGCTTCCCCAAAGATAGCCGTGCACTTGCACATACAGCACGTAAGGTAGGAGAACGTTTCTGCATATTAGAAGCTGTTATAAAGGCAGATCAACTCCATAAACAAAAAATGATCACAACTATTTATGATTTGATGGATAATAACGTACGTGGTAAAAAAGTTGCTATATGGGGATTATCATTTAAAGCAAACACAGATGACATTCGTGATTCAGTCGCTATTAAGATTATCAAGAAACTACTCGGTAACGGTGCAATTATACAAGCATATGATCCACAAGCAATGAAAAATATGCACGCTTTAATTCCTGATATATGTTATTGCACTTGCGCAGAAAAAGCCCTTGAAGATGCTGATATTTTAGTGATTGTAACTGAATGGCAAGAATTCACTCACGTCGATCTTAAAACAATAAAAACAAAATGCGTCAACCTATAATAATGGACACACGCAACTTACTCAACCCCCTGCAAGTCAAAAATAGTGGCTTTACCTATGTTGATTTAGGCAGAAAGCATTATTAAAAACAATGAAAACTAAATATAGTTTACTGACGAGTATCTTCTTATTCTTTAGCATAGTATCAAATAATGAAACACCCTTGGTGATTTTAATCTGTTCGTATAACAACGAACCGTGGATTGAAAAAAACTTAGATTCAGTATTTTGCCAACAGTACGAAAACTTTAGAGTCATTATTGTTGACGACGCATCTACAGACAAAACATTACAAAAATATAAAGAGTATATTCACAATCATAATCTAGAAAAAAAAGTAACACTCATTCACAATAAACAACGTTGCAAAAAACTTAAAAATGTATACCTTGCTATTCATGAGCACTGCCATGACGATGAAGTGGTCGTACAAGTTGATGGCGATGACTTTTTAAACAATACTCATGTATTTGAGCGCATTGACTACGAATATCAAGATCCACACGTATGGCTCACCTATGGTCAATTTAGACCCGTCCCTTTAACACAACACACTGGAAGACTAAAAATAAAACTATGCTCAGAAACTCCTGAAAAAATAATCGAGCAAAATAGTTTTAGAAAAGATAAATGGCGCTACACGCATGTACGAACATTTAAAGCTTGGCTCTTTAAATGCATTAGATTGCAAGATCTTATCTGTGATAGTGTTGTACCAGGCTTCGAAGGGCAGTTTTTCCCCGCATGCAACGATTTTGCTATCATGTTCCCCATGCTTGAAATGTGTCACTACAACTTTCGGTTCATTCCTGAAATTTTGTATGACTATAACATTGAAAATCCACATACTGGTTTCCGTAAAGAATTACAAACAATGATCGCATCAGCAAAAAATGTTCGCAAGCTTCCGCCCTATCAACCACTTGAAAAACCAACTAAAAATAAAGTAAATACCATTGTAAATGCTCAAGCAGATATTATTATTTGTTCAAAAGCACCAATAAAAAATTTGCAACAAAAAATTCGTGATATTACACATAACATATCGGGGTTCGGTTCGATCATTGTACTTCACCAAGCCAATAACAAAACTCAGCATGAATGTAAAAAGAAACTCCAATATTTTAATAACATAACGTATGTTGGGCTGCCATCGAAAAGAACTCAAAAACATCTTGAGTCATACCTCATTGCAGAACTAAAAAAATCACTTAATAAGTATGTTGTTTTTTGTACCGATACAAGTTCCACAACAAACCAATTTGATTGTAATCAGTGCATACAATGGTTAGAAAAAACATATGCACATGCATGTTACATGGGATCAGCATTTCCAAAAACAATTAATCATCAACATTTACACAAGAACATCTATGCATGGAAGTTTAGTCAGGATCTAAAAAAAAAAATAAAACCGTTTAGTAATATGACACTTTACCGAAAAAACGAAATTGTAAAAATTTTACAAAAGCAAAAAACAAGAGATATTAAAAGCTTTGTACGAAAATTAGAAAGGGTACCTATTGATCAGAATAAGGTTGGACTGTTGTTAAGGCAAGAAAATAATTGAAATTTATTTTTTTATACCTTTGAGCATAGCAAGTTCTTGCGGAGTAAGTTTTCTCCAGCGTCCCACAGGCAATCCTTTTTTAACTAAGCCAGCATATGCAGTACGATCAAGCTTTATGACTTTGTAGCCAAGATATTCAAACAAGCGTCGAATGACTCTATATTTACCACTGTGCAATGTAATTTTAGCCCGTCCTTGGAAACGTTGTTTGTTAAATACTGAAACGAGATTATCTACTTTAACTATACCATCTTCCAGCTTTACACCTTTTCTGATTTTTTGTGCGTCTTTTGGTTGTAATGGTTTATCAAGAACAACGTTGTACGTTTTTTGTGCGCCATACCGTGGATGGCTTACCTTGTTAGCCAGATCACCATCATTGGTAAATAAAAGTAAACCAGTAGTGTGACGATCTAGTCGGCCAACAGGAAAAATTTTTGCTTTTGTCGCAGAACGCACCAAATCTAAAACTGTTTTACGTCCCTTTTCGTCAGAAACAGTGGTAATATAATCTTTGGGCTTGTTGAGTAAAATATAAACTTTGGCTGCTTGTCGAATTACACGGTTCCCAATCTTGACAATATCGCCCTGTAAGAGTTTATGTGCGGAGTTAGTGATACGCACCCCATTGACCGTCACTCGTCCACTAGCGATCAATTCTGGTGCCTGGCGACGTGAACATACACCTGCTTGGGCAATGTATTTGCTCAATGAACTATCTTGACTTACTTCACTCATACTTGAAACATTCCTCTGATCAAGGCAAAAAAAAGAATTATTATACTTATAAGGATAACAAAAATGATAAAAAAATCACTGGCTAATACTACGTTTCACTTTGAAAAAAACATAAGTAGGTTATGCTAAGGATAATAGTAACCCTCTAAAAAATAACAATAAACGTACCCTATGGCCAAACAATCGACACACTATACCTGTAAATCATGCAATTACCAAACTCTTAAGTGGGTAGGATGTTGTCCTGGATGCAGTGAGTGGGAGAGTTTTACGACAAAAACTAATACGCCACCTTCAGGAAAACACTCATCTTTACAAAAAACTGCCATGGTTTCACTTGATTCTGTAGATATAAAGCCTCAAAAGCGTATGCTTTCAGGAGTTCAGGAATGGGATCGTGTGCTCGGTGGAGGAGTTGTACCAGGATCGCTCCTTATTTTAACCGGGGACCCGGGCATTGGTAAATCAACTCTTCTTTTACAAGTCACCAATAAATTGGCACAAAATCGTAAAGTTTTTTATTTTTCTACTGAAGAATCTATTCAACAAGTTGCTGCACGTGCACAACGGTTACACTGCGATAGCACTACCCTCTTGTTTTCAGACTGTGCTGACCTTGAAACTATTGTAAACACAGCACTCACCGAAAAACCTGATGTCATTGTTATTGATTCTATTCAAAATTGTCGCAATACCAACACTCATAATTTTCCGGGCAGCGTTGGTCAACTGCGTGAATCAACTTTTAGACTGATGCAGCTTGCTAAAGAAAATAACATTGCGGTTATTATTAGTGGACATATCACCAAAGAAGGCAGTATTGCTGGTCCAAAAACATTAGAACATATGGTTGACGGAGTATTTTATTTGCAAGGTGAAGGCCGTTGGCAAACTCGGATTTTACGTTCGGTTAAAAATAGATTTGGTACCATTAACGAAGTTGGTTTTTTTAAAATGGGTGAAACTGGTCTGTGCCAGGTTCCTAATATTAACGAACACTTAATTAAAGAACTTACCTATGCTCCTGGGTCATCTTTGATAAGTATCTTACAAGGTTCACGCCCCCTGTTACTTGAACTGCAAGCACTTACTATTGTAACAAAATTAACCATTCCTCAGCGCGTTATTGCAGGAGTTGATCACAAACAAGTCGTTCTTATTGCTGCGATATTAGAAAAATATCTCCAAGTAAAATTAAGCGCGCATGATATCTTTTTTAAAATTAGCGGCGCTACATTAAAACTTAAAGATAGCGTCAGTGATCTTGGCATAGCACTCGCATTACTTTCAAGTTATTTTCAGCAACCACTACCCGAAAAATCAATCTCCTTAGGTGAAATTAGTGTCACAGGACAAATTAAGCCAATTAATCAAATAGATATTTTAGTACGAGAAGCTCAAAGTTTTGGTATTAAAAAAATCCTCGTCGCTAAAAATCAAAAAATAGAAAATTCTATCTGTGCTTCCGTAAGATTTTCAAACGTATATGAACTGTTATCTTTGTTTTCCTAGCAAAAGTAATAAACAAAAAAAATCTGATTAAGTATTTTACAACAGCATCTTTAATTAAGCTGTCTAAACTGTATATACTAACGACAGATTAATCATATTACTTAAAAAGGAGACTCATAATGCGTCAATCTTATGTGTATTTAGTAAGTTGCTTACTAAGTTTCTCTTTCAATGTTTGTGCAAAAAATTCAAAAACGCAAGAGCATCATGCCGATGTTAGCTGGACTGTTGTTGGCGCTGGGCCAGCGGGCATTGCAACTATTGGCGTACTGTTAGAACTTGGAATTTCAGAAAAAGATATTGTGTGGGTTGATCCAAAATTTGATGTGGGCAGACTTGGTGAATATTATTATAATGTACCCGGTAACGCAGTAACAAAAAATTATGTTTTTTTTGTGCAACAATGTCGTGTTTTTAATGAATTTCCATCGCAAGCACGCGACAAATTATTTGAAGACAGTGATTCATGCGAAGAATGCATACTCGGATTCGTTGTTGACCCATTACTTGATATAACTAATCATTTGCGTACAAAAGTAACAAGTGTGCAAGACTCTCTTGTATCTCTTAAGCGCAATGAACAACACGAATGGCATTTACAATTAAATAATAGTTCATTCACATCGCACAATGTTGTATTGGCAACTGGAGCGCAGCCAAGAAAGCTCAATTACCCATGTAAAAATTGTATTTCTTTAGACTTGGCGATTGATAAAAATAAACTTACTCAGCTGGTAGATACACAAAGCGATACGATTGCCCTTATTGGTGGTGCGCACTCAGCAATTTTAATTCTTAAGTATCTAAGTGAAATTGGCGTACCCCGTATAGTAAATTTTTATAAACATCCATTAAGATATGCCTATGATATGGGAGACGGTAATCCAACTCACTTTAATGGACTAAAAGGAGCAACTGGACGTTGGGCCTACAATGTTTTAGAAAAAAATTCTCCAGCGCAAATAGCACGACTCAAAAACAGTCAAGAGGCAAGAGAAGCATGGCTCCCTCTATGCAATAAAATTATTTACGCTATAGGTTACACAAGAAATCCTGTGCCATTAGCAGAAGGCCATACAAGCCAAGTAGATTATAACAGTTCAAGTGGAGAAATTTCATCACGTTTATTTGGTATTGGCATTGCATTTCCTGAGCAAGTGATTGAAGACGGAAAAAAAGAAGCTATGATAGGCCTCATTGATTTTATGTTGTATGCTCAGCGAGTTGCCCCTGAATGGATCAAAAAACTTCACAGTAGACATATTGAATTACTCAACAATATACTTACCATCAGCATATTATAAAAATTTAAGAGGGAGAGTTTAGTGCTCTCTCTCTTTTTTAAGCAAGTTTCAATTTTTTTTAAAACCTTGTTAACTATGATCACTAAGGCTCCGTCTCCGATTAGGTTTGCTGCAGTCCCAAATGGATCAAGCAATACATACAAAGACATAACAACTGCAATCATTTCTTCAGTAAAACCAAATTGTGATGTGAGCAAAGGCATCATGACAATAATACCACCACAGGGTAAACCCGCGACTCCAAACATTGCTATACAAAAATAGGGAATAAAAAAAAAGATAAGAAATAAATGAAGGCAAACATCCTCGAAAAATGTACATGGTTGCTAGCGATAACATTGGGGTTCCAACACTGTCACTTAATAGATGTACATTTGCCATGATAGGCATAGCCATTTAAGCAAGCGGCGCATTGCCCGTGTTTTTTGTAGCGGCACCTACACTCACCGGTATTGTTGCAGTGCTCGACATCGTACTAAACGCGGTTAAATAACTTGGCAATGCAATTTTAATTGATTTAAGCGCTTTAGAAAATGAAAACCCTTCCGCAAGAAAATAAATCCATGCCAAATATACAATCTGCATACCAATAATAAGCACACACGTTGCACCATATTGACGGAATAACAGTGCAAAAGTTCCTTCGCATCCTATTTTTAACATGAAACCAAAAACATAAAGGGGTAACAGTGGAATAAAAAAAGTATAAATTGCTTTTTCAACGTATGATTTAAATGCTTCTAATCCTTTGTCTACCACAGGAACGCGCCAAATGAAAAAATAATACCAAGAATAACTGCGTTAAAAAGTGCATACACCGAACTCACACTAACCCAGCCTGGCATGTTAAATTCAGTAAACGGTATCAAGGGTGTTCGAGGAACCAAGGAAACTACTTCTTGCGTCCCTGCTAAACATGTAGCCGCCGATAAACCGAGCCATGCAGTAAAATAAGATGATAATGCAACAAACGCATTAGAAAAGACAATAAAACCTATAAGTACCGCTAAGGCTAAAGGAGCACCTTTTTTAAATGATAAAATA
>JABSSP010000115.1 GCA_013213985.1 Candidatus Babelota bacterium
ATTTCAAGCGAAAACATGTTGCCTAATTAGGCATCAACAGTAGAATGTCTTGAGGATTTTAATGAATGATAGAAGCTAGAAAAAGTTGCGCGAGAGAACAGTTACCAGACCAATCCTCGCACAACCGGTTCTATGGATGTCACAAGACAAAAGAACGGGAACATGCTAACACGGATAGAGACACTAAAGAATTTTAGGGCAGCAATTTATTTGTTTTTTCAGAAACGCCAAGACAGCGTTATGAATTTGTTGGATGCTATCAGTAGTTTTGGCCATCGCAGCCGCAGTGTAGTTCAACTCAGTGAAGCGGAGTGCTTTGAGCGTAAATACAGCAGTATCACTGACGCGATTGCTGATGGTTTGCCGCATGCGGATTGGAAATTGTTAGCGACAGAGCAATTCAAAGCTGTTTTCAACAAAGAAGCTGGTAAACCGCCCTGTTTCCTGATTGATTGTACGCCAAACCCAAGGCCTTTTTCTAAAAAATTGGCAGATCGCACGGTCACTCATGCACCCAACCCTGCGCCAGGCAATAAACCCATTTGTGTAGGTCATCAATACTCTTGTGTAGCATTGTTACCTGATAATGAACTTGCACACGATAAAAAGTGGATAGCGCCACTATCGACGAAGCGAGTGAGCAGTCAAGACAAAGGGAATGAGGTTGGTATGCAACAAGTGGCTTCACTCATCAAACAGCTTCAACTTGAAAACAATCGCGTGGTTAGCGTGGGTGATACCCTCTATGGCAGTGAAAATTGTCGCCTCACCGCAGGTAAAAACCCTAAGTTGATTCATATTTTCAGACTTAACAGCAAGCGAAATGTATTTCATCTCCCTACTGTTAGCAACATCCCGCAACGCGGTCGTAAAAAAATATATGGCGCTAAGATGTCATTATCAAATCCAGGGACTCATCGTTCCCCAGACCATCAATCTGAAACAGCACGACTAGCAAGAACGGGTAAACTTTATCGTATAAAAATTGAAGCTTGGGATAATATGTTGATGCGAGGCTCCAAACAAATCGACGCAAGAAAACATGCCTTGACTTTAATCAGAATCAGTATGTTTGATAACAAAGGGAACACGGTATTCAAACGCCCTTTGTGGTTAGGGGTACAAGGGCAATGCCGAGAAACTATCAGTCTCATTAGCGCCTATCAATACTATTCCAGCCGCTATAATATAGAGCATTTTTTTAGGTTTGGAAAACACAAATTATTGCTCGATAGTTACCAAACAAGTGATGTTGTTCACGAAGAAAATTGGTGGAAGCTTTGCATATTGGCTTACAATCAGCTTTACTTGGCAAAGTCACTCGTCCCACTACAAATAAAGCAATGGGAAAAATATCTGCCTGAATTTAAAAACCAGGAGAATAAAACACAGCTAATCGCCACACCTTCACAGACACAACGTGGCTTTTCTACTCTGCTAAAACAAATTGGAACGCCTGCTTTACCTTGTGTGCCAAGAGGAACATCTTCGGGAAGAAAAGAAGGTCAGTCAGGACCTGTTCGTGAGGATAATCCCATTATCTTCAAATCCGCAAGATTGGATAAAAAAGCTAATATTCCTAACTCCGAGGATCAGCTGGATAACCCTAACCCTCAGAAAATTCAAACACTGGTGAAGACAGTCCGTTCAAGACTTGCAACTTTGAACTTTCCGATGACTCAATTTACCAAAATGCTTTCCGATACTGGATAACGACACCAAGTTTGGAAGATTTATTTACACTATCACGCATGCTTGGAATTTAGGCCGGGATGACTGATGTCCAAAGTCCAATATAATGTTTATTGTCGGACTATAAATAACTGTTACCAAAGTGCTCAACCACAGTCAGTATTAACTAGATGGCTGAGCACTGGACTTGGAATTCAGTTGCCCTTGCAATCGGTTTGATCTTTTTCTTATAAACGTGTGATCTTTTTCTCAAACTGGATTTGTTGCACAACTATTGGACCATTTAATTCGGAAGATTGGTGTGGTTGGTGCGGAAGGAAAGATGTAATCAAAATAATAGTTATATTTAG
>JABSSP010000116.1 GCA_013213985.1 Candidatus Babelota bacterium
AATAATAATGATAGTGTCTATATTTTACATTGATTGTCGCACAAATAATAGTTTTAAAAAAGGGGATGCGGAGATTGTGTAAAGACGGTATACTAAAGTCATAGCTTTTTAAAAATATAAAAATTGATTATCATTGATAACATAAACTTTCTGCGAGAGTCAGTAAATCAACAAGTCGATGTGTTCAACGGAATCATCAGGATAGACATGAAAAAAATCAGAAATAATTTCAGTAATTGGTTTGCGGTAGTAGTTATTGTAGTTTCATCTACCTTTGTTTCACGCTCATTTTCAATGGTATATGACAATCGATTTATACCACTCTTACAACGTCCTTATATACGAGTTCCCTGTGCAAATACCTATCTTTCTGTAGCGCCATTTTTTGCATACTCAGATAAATCGTGGTGTTCAAAAGATAACGAGCAGTCCCTTTTAGAAATTTATGGATGTTTTGATCAGGGAGCGCTTGGCAATGCGTTTAGACTTGTTAAAGGATGTAATCCTATAACAGACTACAACCCTGAATGGAAGGGACCAATTGGGTGGATAATTGATGGTAAAATTCAGGCACAGGGAATTTCGTTTTCCGGTGAACATAGATTCAAAAAGTGGTTATCCATTGGTTTTTATTCGTTGTTTATGCATGTAAACTCAAGTATAGATTTCATACGTAATTTGGATCCCCAACATGATAGTATTTGTGGCAATGCAACAGAAGAAGACAAGATAGCATTGGATAGAATAAGAAGGCAGATGTTCAAAGAGCTTTGTTTGTCGTGCGGACATTCAAGTCAATTTGGTTTCGGTGATATTGATCTTTATTTCCGTTTGGGATGGGAATGGGATTATGCATATAAGTTTAGACATATTGATGTAGGCTTGCGTATTGGTGCTTTGTTAGGTACCGGCCAAACACGGCAGATTAATGATCCACTTTCTATTCCGTTTGGTGGCAATGGACATTATGGAGTCTATATAAGTGCTGATGGTGAATTTGAAGTGAAAGAAGATTTAATAGTTGGTTTGTTGTTTCGTGTGAGCAAACGATTTGCTCGTACCTATAGAGAGCGCATGCCCGTTTGCCAAAAGCCATCAGAGTTTAAGGTGCCACAAAATTTTGCTGTAGAAGTAGGAAACGTTCAAGTTAATCCTGGAGCTACATTTGTTTTTTCTCCGTATGTTATTGCAGAAAATGTACGTGATGGGCTCGGTTTTCGGTTACAGTATACGCTTACTCATCATCAAAAAGATCACTGGACCGATAAGCGACCAACAGCAAAAAAAGGAGATGTATCGGTTGATTTAAAGGAGGTTGAAAAGCTTTCTGTCTGGGGTTCTGATTATGTTTCCCTTACAGCTTTTTATGATTTTGGTAAAGCAAGAGTGTGTCGTGGATATGAACCTATACTTTCTTTAACTTGGGATCTTCCGACCACATGGTTGGCGTCACAGAATGTCAGTCAGACGCAAAAACTGACAATAGGTTTAGAGTTTAATTTTTAAAAAAAGGAGTTCAGTTATATGAAGGAAAAACTAAAAAGGCTGTTTAATTTTGACAAGTTAAAGGGCTTATCTAATAAAAAGGGATTTTTTCCTGCTAAGAAGTTTTTCAATTTTTTTTCTAATGATATCGCCATTGATTTGGGCACTGCCAATACCGTGATATATGTTCCACAAAAAGGAATCGTGCTCAACGAACCTTCGGTTGTAGCAGTTAAGGTACGTAAGAATCACGTTCTTGTTGTAGGAAAGGCTGCAAAGGATATGCTTGGCAAAACACCTGAAAGTATTATTGCGTGTCGTCCATTGCGTGATGGTGTTATTGCTAATTTTGAACTTGCTGAAAGTATGTTACGTCATTTCATTAAAATGGTGCATCAGGACCGAAAAGTATTAATTAAACCGCGTAGATTTGCTGGTCCTCGCATGATCATTGGTGTTCCTTCAGGTATTACCCAAGTAGAAAAACGCGCAGTCATTGATTCTGCCATACAGGCGGGTGCACGTTGTGCGTACACTATCATCGAACCAATGGCGGCTGCAATTGGAGCTGGGCTGCCGGTGGAAGAACCCTGCGCAAGTATGATTGTTGACATTGGTG
>JABSSP010000117.1 GCA_013213985.1 Candidatus Babelota bacterium
AGGTTGTCCTTATCGCGCAGCACAAACGGGCAGCTTAACCAAGCATATACGCACACATACTGGTGAAAAACCATTTGCATGTACTCGTCTAGGTTGTACTTATCGCGCAACACAATCGGGCAACTTAACCAAGCATATGCGCAGAAAGCATCCTGAATCAGCAGTTCTTCTTCTGCAAGTTTGAGTTTATCTTCCAACCAAATAATGAATGGAGTTAATCATGAAAACTAATAATCTATTAAAATTATCATTGTTGGCACTTTTAAGTGTTACTACAACTTTTCCGATGAAATACCTCAAGACGAAATATTGGCTGCGGCTACACTTGCTAGCTCATGTCCTATATCACCGTCTTTTAGCACTCCTGCAAGTTGACCAATTACTCCTATGCTCCCACTACGAGCAGCATAATATACCGGAAAATTTAATTCTCCATCTACATTATTAATATATTCCTTAATTGCCGCTTTTGATCTACCTGTACAATTTCTCTGAAGAAGATCACAAACCTCTTGATAACCTTCATTATTTTCACGAAAATAAGCTTGGAATAACAACTCACGGTTTGACTGAAAACTGGCTTCTAGCGTGCCTACATTTGTACAAAAAACCACTGATAACACTAATAAAACAGAGATACTCTTTATACTTTTATATCCTTATTGTAAATTTATAATAAAAAAAACACTGTTATTTTATATGAAAAGAATAAAATGTAAAATCCTAATTATTCTTTTTGATACTCAGACTAAAAAACCAATCTGTGATGCAAAATTACACAAGAAAAAGATTGAAAGATTGACATTTAACCCAGCGTAAAGACTCTTTTCTTGCGCTGAAGATGACAAAACAGTTAATATATGGAAGTTAGAATCATGGGAAGACATATTACGCAACGCCATAAAAAAGATTAAGGAATAATTTTTTAATGGAGAAAAAGAATGAAGAAATTTTTTCTTTATATAACATGTGCTTTAATTACTATCTTTTCACAACCTGCCCAACAAGGAGCAAAGGAAAACAATTCTTTGGATGTAATAATTCAAAATATTGCACAACTGGACAACATTGCACAACTGGACAACAATGTCGTCCGAATAATCGGTGATTACGTAGGTATCTGCACCATAGACCGCAAACAATTAACAGGACATGAGGGGATTATTTTCGATCTAAGTTTCAGTTCTAATGGTTTAAAACTTATTTCAGCATGCGCAGACTCTACTGGTCGCTTGTGGAATACAACAACAGGGGCATGCGAACAAATATACAGTGGACATGAACATTATATCCGATCAGCAGCCATAAGCCCTGATGGCAAAAAGGTTGCTTTAGGGTGCTGGGACGGCAAAATCTCTTTATGGAACATAACAACAAATAAAGGTTGTATGTTACTAGGCAAACACAACTCATCCGTACATAAAGTATTTTTTTTAAAAAACGGAAATCAATTTGTCACTAAGGATAACAATAATGGTGAAGCAACCTGGGATACTCAAAACCAAAAGTTAGTAAACTATAGCTTGGTAAAAAATAAACTTGTTTTTTGGAGTCCAAAAAGCAAAGAGTCTCAAGCAATGTTGAAAGAAGATATAAAACTTGTTTTTGATCCATCGCAGAGGCCAACAGTGCATCAACAATTAATTAACCAAGCAGACATCGACAACAACTTCCACGTACTAATAAATGAGATGAAACTTGTTCAATCAAGAGTATTCAGTCCTAGCAACAAGATCGTTGCCTTTGGAACAAATGACCATCGTATTCATCTATTTGATACAGAAACTGGTGATTATATTCACACACTAAATTTTAACAATGATGAAGGTGACAATTATAGAAATGATATGAACACAATCGCAATAAGTCCTGACGACAAAATAATCGCTTCGGGTTCAAATCACGGAACTATTTTGTTATGGAAAATCAAACCCTGGACCACAATACTGCTCCATGCAGTGGAACTGCATAGAAAAAAAGATGCATAACAGGAAACAAACCTCCTAGAAGAATCTATGCTACAGCCTTTGCTAAATAGTCTGTAAAATTTTATTACGTTAGTAATAGAATACAAACTTTAAAAAACGAAGATGTCCGTAATGAAACACTACATGTTCAACTCATTTTTTATTTTGTTTTCAATGTTTTCATACACTGCACACCAGAAAAAACCACGTCTACCCGCCTATCCTCGCAACACACTCTGGCACGATAATGGCTAAATAAAACGTTGGGATAGTAAAACTGGTAAATGTCTCAATAAATTTCGTATTCCATTTAATTATTCAACACTTGCGTTAGGCTCTCAGGGCGATGTTGTTGTTACAAGCAACAAGAAGGTTGTATGTATATATGATGTTGTAACAAAAGATGGTCTTTGTAAGATATACGATACAGGCAACCCCCCTTCTCTTACCATCTATAATGAAACGTTGTTTGCTTCTGGTGAAGATGATGGGAGCGCTTACCTATAGAAATTATCTACAATGCTGGAAGAAGGTTGCCAAAAAATAAAATTAAAGGCATCTACTCCTCTCGTTCCATCATCTCTTGCTTTCAATGCAATAGGAAACAAAATATCCGCACTATCTAAAACAGAAATTTTTTCCTTATGGAATCTAAATGGGGAATATCTTCATACAATACAACTACCAGTAAAAAATAATTCGTATATTATATTAAGCTCTCAAAGTACAATCGGAGCATCGCAACAAAAAAAAGGAGAAATTATTCTGTATAATGTTAGATGCAATTAAGGTTGAAGATGAAGATGACTTTTGAGCAGAAGGAAAAATCACAGCATGAACCAACGCCAATATTAGGAGCATATTACAATCTAGCAATCGATATTCTTTCATTTCTTCCCTCTAAAATAACATTATGAAAAAATAAGTTTATTTATTTTCTTAAAAAATACTAATTTTAGTATATAATTACCTATATATATTGTTTCATTTTTTGATATCGGGTTCTGTACCACTATGCATGCAAAAATTTTTTCTGTAACTACCATCGGCGTTAACGCTCACCCAGTTCAAGTTGAAGTAGACTTGTCATTTGGTCTTGTTAACTTTTATATTGTAGGACTTCCTGACACCGCAATTAAAGAAAGTAGCAAACGAATTCAAACCGCGTTAAAAAATACCGGCGTTAGATTACCAACAAAAAAAATTACCGTTAATCTTGCGCCGGCTGACTTGCGCAAAGAAGGAACACTTTTTGATTTGCCCATAGCGGTTGGCATTTTACTTGCAGCACAACGGGTAGAAATTCCTAAAAAGTTTTTAGATGAAACACTTTTTTTAGGTGAACTTTCTTTAGACGGAAGCATTTGTTTTGTAAAAGGTGCACTTGCAATTGCATACGACGCACAACGACTTAATAAAAAAAGAATTATTTTACCAAAAGCTAATGCGCAAGAGGCTTCACTCATTCAAGGGTTAGAAGTTATTGGCGTTGATAATTTAACTGAATTAACTTCATACTTAAGAAATGAAATTACTATTGAACCAACAGTAAATTCACTTGATTCATTGCAAAAAAACGCAGTTGAAAAACTTGTTGATTTTTCACAAGTCAAAGGACAACACCAAGCAAAGCGTGCATTGCAAATTGCGGCAGCGGGGCGACATAACATTTTGTTTATCGGACCACCGGGTTCGGGTAAAACAATGTTAGCAAAACGATTACCAACTATTATGCCGCGCATGACATTTAATGAAATTTTACAAACAAGTAAAGTATATTCAGTCAGTGGAAAATTAAATA
>JABSSP010000118.1 GCA_013213985.1 Candidatus Babelota bacterium
AAGCAAAAAAAATTGCCTCACTTGCCAAAAATATTACGATAAAAATTCCATGTCATGCACAATATTATGCTATTATTAAAAAATTAGTTAAAGAAAAAGTTTCAATAAATGTGACGCTTGTCTTTACACTTATACAAAGTTTAATGATGTGCAAACTTGGTGTACATTATATCTCACCGTTCGTTGGCCGGTGGGACGACATTGATGTTGATGGCAGTAAATTATTATATGAAGTTCGCCATATGATTGATATGTATGATTATAAAACAGAATTACTTGCCGCTTCATTGCGTACGGTGCGTAATTTACACGATGCAATTTTAGCTGGTGCTGATGTTGCGACAGTGTCAGCCAAAGTTTTAGAAAAATCATTGGAACATCCGTTGACTGATTCGGGGATAAAAAAGTTTGATGCTGATTGGCAAAAACTTGGGGCACCCAAATTTCCGTAATGAAACGCCAATTAACTATCGCCCACATCACCAACAACTACACGCCATACAGCGGCGGGGTGGTACATTCAATTGATTCTTTGGTTGGTGGTCTGCAGCAGCAGGGCCACAACCCATTTATTATTACGCTTGATTTTTTGGGGGATGCGCACGATGATCCGGAGCATGTGGTACGCGTGACTGCACCAATTAAGTTTATGTACAAAAAAAAACATTGCGCAATTCCATGGCACTGCAAAAAATGGATAAAACGTTTTATCCAACAAGTTGATGCTGACATTGTGCATGTGCATCATCCTTTTTTATTAGGTGCTGCAGGAGTGCAAGTAGCACGTGATCTTGGATTACCTGTGGTTTTCACCTATCACACAATGTATGAGCAGTATTCCCACTATGTTCCGTTTTTTAAAAAAATAACTCAACCAATAATTAAAAAAAAAGTAAAAAAGTTTTGTAGTTTAGTAGATTTTATTGTTGTTCCAAGCAATACAATTAAACACCAATTACTTGAACAATCAATTACAAAAACTATTACTTGCATTCCCAGTGCAATCAATTCAGTTTTTTTGGATATGCCCTTGTGCACAAAAAAAAGAAAAAAAAACGATCCGTTCAATCTTCTTTTTGTCAGTCGTTTTGAAAAAGAAAAAAATATTCCGTTTTTGTTAGATGTTTTTGCGCAGCTTGATAATTGTTTTACGTTTACGTTGTGTGGTTATGGAACATTGTACGAAACAATAAAAAATTATGCGTTTGAAACGTTGAGTTTATCGCCTGATCGCGTAACTTTTGTTCATAAACCAAGTCACAAACAACTTACACATTTTTATGTGCAAACTGATTGCTTTTTATTTGCATCACAAACCGACACGCAAGGTCTGGTGCTTGCTGAAGCCATGGCGGGTTCCACACCGGTTGTGGCGCTGCATGGCCCAGGTCAAAAAGATATTATTATTGATGGGGAAAATGGTTTTTTAGTTGATTCAAAAGAAACAATGAAACAATGTATTGAAAAAATTGCTCATGACCCTGAATTACATCAAAAACTAAAAAGTGGTGCTTTTAAAACTGCACAAAAATATTCATCGTCGATGTTTGCTGAAAAAATAATCAAGTGCTACGAACATTTAGTGTAAATCAACCTGTTCTTTATACCAATCAAGATGGTTTATTACTTGTAGAGTCCTAGCGAGTTGTTCATCAGTTTGTGCTGCATTGAAATTTGCTTGTGCTGATTGCTCTAATGTATATCCATTATCATTAGTTAGATACAGGATTGACGCTGCTCTTTGTGCGAATGATGCAGCATAATTTTTTTCGTATGCAAGAATCAAAGTAACTATATCAACCGGTAGATCCGAACCACAAGCGCTCTGTACTTCACGGGTTATTGCGTTTAGTCTCGGCATTGTTAGTTTTTTTCCCACTTTTTGAGGGTTTCCTAAGATTTCAAGATTATGCGTTAATAGTGCTTCTAGTGCATCGGGAGCCCTATTAAGTATAGCTAAGTGAAATGTGTTAGGAAGAACGTATGGATCCGCGCCTTTTTGCAATAAATATACCACCATATCCTCTTGATTAGCTCGTATAGCTTCATGAATTGGCTGGGCCTCATTGTTGTTCTGGGTAGTCAGAAGCCCGGGTTTAAGTTGGAGGATATGCTCACAGATATTAGCATGGCCTTCGTATGCAGCCAA
>JABSSP010000119.1 GCA_013213985.1 Candidatus Babelota bacterium
AAGAATGTTTAATAATTTTTTGTTCACGTAGTTCTTCAATGCCTTTTAAAATTGCTGAACGAACTTCACGTAATTTTTTCCATACGTTATCATCAACCTTAAGTGCATTAACAATTTCTTTTTGTGATGCAAAGTTTTGCAAATGAATCGATTCTTTTTTATCTTTTTGATAGTAGTCAGAAACTTGTTCCGCAGTAAATGAAAGTATCGGTGCCATAAGTTTTGTGAGTGTGTCTAAAATGTACCACACTGCAGTTTGCGCGGAACGCCGTTTAAATCCATCCGCTTGTTCAACGTACAGACGATCTTTAATAATATCTAAATAAAATGAACTTAATTCTGAAGAAGCATAATCAGCAAACGCATGAAACACTGCAGTAAAATCATAATCGTTGTATGCATTTTGTACTTCATTGCTAAATAAAGTGAGCTTGTGCAATGCATACTGATCAATCATCGGTAATCGATCAAGTGTAACTGCATCTTTTTCTTTGTCAAAGTCATATAAGTTAGAAAGCAAAAAACGGCATGTGTTGCGAACTTTGCGGAATACTTGCGAAACGTTTTTTAACAATACATCTGAAACAACTGCATCGTCAGTATAATCGATACTTGAAACCCATAAACGCAGACCATCAGTTCCCAGTTTATCAATCATTTCTTGCGGAGAAACAACATTGCCCACTGATTTGGACATTTTATGTCCTTTTTCATCGACCGTAAAACCATGAGTTAGAAGATTTTTCATTGGTGCAATGTTATTCATGATAACACTGGTCAACAATGACGACTGAAACCACCCACGATGTTGATCTTTACCTTCTAAATAGATATTCGCAGGAAATGCCAAATTTTTATTGGTGGACAACACTGCATAATGACTTACACCAGAATCAAACCATACGTCTAAAATATCAGTTTCTTTTACCATGTTCGAACTATTGCACGACGGACAGGTAAATCCGGCACCAACCAGTGTTTCAACTGAAACCGTATCCCAATATTCAACGCCCTCTTTTTGTATATTGTCAGCAACTTTGTCGGCCAATTCTTTACTGATGTAGGTATGATCACAATCTTTGCACAACAATGCAGGAATTGGCACACCCCACACGCGTTGACGAGACAAACACCATTCAAGTCGCCCCCCAATTGAAGCAGCTAAACGGTTGATTGATTTTTCAGGAAACGTTTTTACTTTTTTAAGAGCGTTAATTGCTTTATCTTTTAAATTATTTTTTGAAAGATCACAAAACCATTGTTTTGTTGCTCTAAAAATTAATCCGTTGTGGCACCGCCAACAATGTGGATACGAGTGACGCAAACTTGTTTTATATAATAAATGATCTTTTTCAACAAGTTTTTTAATCACCCAAATTTGGCCGTCTTTTACCGGCATACCCTCTAGTTCTTTGGGTGCAATACCAGTTTGGTATTTTCCATCCGGTCCAACAGGTCCAAAAATTTTAAGATTGTTTTTTACTCCAACTTCATAGTCTTCTGGGCCACAACCTGGCGCACAGTGCACACATGCGGTTCCTTCACCCAGCAAAACATTTTCTGAAAGAATGATCGGCACGGTCAACCCATCAACAAAAGGATGATGCGCGTGCGCTTTGGCATCAGTTAATTTGTTTGAAGTAAAGGTGGCAACTATTTTTTTATCAACACCAACTTTTTCACACAATGCATCAGCAAGTGATTCACCAACAATAATACGTTTGCCATTGATGTCGAGCACAACATATTTAGAATCGGGTTTTAAAAGCACCGCACGGTTAAGTGGCAATGTCCACGGAGTTGTTGTCCAAATTAATAAACTAACGGCCTGACCTACAAGCTCAGGTAGTGCAGCTTGTACCGCTTGCTCGGTTAAAGGAAAAGTTACATAAATTGAAGGGTCCTTACGTTCTTTGTATTCAATTTCAGCAATTGCAAGAACAGTTTCGCACGACGCACACCACGGCACGGTTTTATTTTTACGCTCAATGTATTCGTCTTCAACTAATGTTCCAAATGCACGCATAATTGACGATTCATAGCCAAAGTTCATAGTTAAATAAGGGTTTTCCCAATCCATCAACACACCAAGTTGTTTGAACTCGTCTTTTTGGATATCAATCCATTTTTGTGCATAGGCACGACACTCTTTTTTAAATTCGCTACGACTGAGATTTTTGCCCTCTTGTTCTTTGCTCACTTTTAATTCAATCGGCAGACCATGACAATCCCACCCCGGCGTAACCGGCACATGCTTATCTTGCATGCGCTGAGCCTTGGTCACCATATCTTTTAAAATTTTATTATATGCATGACCAATGTGAAGATTACCATTGGCATACGGTGGACCATCGTGTAAAATAAATTTCTCTTTCCCGTCATTGTGATAAAAGGAACTTGAAAAGAGATCTTCTTTTTCCCAACGTTTTAACATCTCAGGGTCGTTAATTTTTGTATTCGCACGAATAGGAAATTCGGTACGAGGGAGATTAAGAGTATATTGGAAACTTACTTTTTTTTCTTTGTCTTGCGCCATGAAACTGCCCTGGTAAACGAGTAAAGGTCATACACTAATTTCCTTTAAGTGTAGCCTTTTTAGTTTCCTTTGTCAGGGAAAATACAGAATCAAAGAAAATCCACGCAATTGCCGCTAACACAATTTCAAATTGAAATGGTTGGCTAAATTTGACTCCACTTTTAAGGGTAATTTATATTAAACAGAATACTATATTATCAGACTAAAGACTAAAATAATGAATGTCCTAAAACTTATTTAATGAATTGTTGCGCGAACTCGATGACTTCGTGGTTTGGAATAGTTATACTTGAAATCAAAATTGCAGGATAACCAAATAATTTTGACCAAAAGATTCGCATCTTTCCTGACCACGTCGCCTGTCTGCTGAGCGGAAAGTTTTTATCAACATCAATTGCTATGCTTTCAAGTAATACATTGTCTCTATATCTGTAGGTATCAATCTTACTAATATAATTCCATTCAATAAAACCAAACTCCTTAATCCATATGCCTTCAGAATCTAAAATTGCAGCTGGCTCGTCCTCATTGATCATCGATATCCATAATACACTCGTAGAAAAAATAATTATAAAAAGAAACAATATAACTTTAATAATAAATAAAATGATTGAAACACAGGGAGATAATTTGACTACAAATGATATCGAATACACAATAAAAAAAAGCAGATAAAAAATATACTGACATACATTAGCACAGAAGAGCCAAGTTTAAGTTTTGCATAGTCAAGAGGACAATAAGCTCTTTTTCTTTATTCACTTTTATCACTATCGCTTGAAAAATATACTGTGTTATCAGACAAAAAATCTTGAATACATAAAAAACTAGGACCAATACAGGTCCTAGTTTTTTATTTTTAAATAAATACTATGGATAAAATGATCATATAAGTAATTATATAGAGCAATTTATAATTAATATTGGTATCTATTGATGAACTATATTGCATATAAAGGGATATAAAGAGTGCATTTATAACCATTATTGCAATGACGTATCGTAGTATATCTATGGAAGCCATACACATGCATATCCAAGAATAGCTGCTGCTGCAGATGCGCCTTCAACTGTTGCGATATACCCCGGAGCTGTTGCGGTAGCTGCAGTCATACCGACAGGACCAGTTGTTACTATTGCGCCAGTTCCAGCAACCACTGCAGGGGTATACATAATAGCTCTTACACACCAAGCTGCAACCATGCCAGTAAGTGGTCCACCACCTAAGCCACGAACATTGGACCTAAGAGTAAACTCACCATTATCAAGTTTATTGACTGAAATATACCCTTGGGTTAGAAAAGTTTTTAATTTCTCATCATCCATTTTGCGTAATGGTTTGTCAAGCCAATAATTTTCTACTTTATGCTTTTTATTATTTTGTAGAACATGAAACCCGTCAGTCTCACGAGAAAGTTCTATTGTTCCCAAACGCTCTGGTGCAAAAACTGAAGATTTTTTGATTTCTAGCAATCCAGCATTTGATGATGCAACTGCAAGTAAAAGACCTGCACATAAAACAGTTTTAGCTGTATAATTATGTTGTTTAAACATTATGTTATTTCCGTATTTTGAAATTAAGTAAAAGATGGATTATTCAATAGTAATAGCTTACTTCATACAGAGTAGTTTTCCCTGTTTTTTGAATAAGTTTTTTTTACGTCTCCTTTCGCTTACAAATCAAAGATTACTTTTTACATTGAGGCGATATTAACATATTATCAGACATTCGTCAAACTAAAAAATGAAAAGTTTTCAAAAAACTTTTTTGCGGTTAATGGTAAAATAGTGGTACTATGTTAATCATAAAAAACGTTCTCTACATAATGCAGGAACTCACATGAAAACAACTAATTTAGAAAAAAGCATTGAACCATTAAAAGACGGTATTGGCTCGGTTGAACTTGTGCGCGTTTCAGGCAGTGATGTTGACGTTGTTAATGCTGCGCGTGTTTCGTACGGCAAATTTGTCACTGAAGTTTCAGAACGTGATGGAAAATTAATTCGGTATTTAATTAAACATAAACACACGAGCCCATTTGAGCATAATCAATTTTCATTCCGCATAAAATGCCCAATGTTTGTTGCGCGTCAGTGGATGCGGCACCGTATGAATTCGTATAACGAAATTAGCTATCGCTATGTTAAAGCGCCTCTTGAATTTTATGTGCCACCACAATGGCGCGGACAAGATCCAAAAAACCGGCAAGCGTCGCTTGGTTCATTTGAAGATACACAATTAATTGAAACGTATAAAAAATCTATTGAGGTATGCGTGCAAACATATGAAGAATTGCTTGCTAGCGGCGTGTGCCGAGAACTCGTACGTGGTGTGTTACCACTATGCACCTACACACAATTTATTTTTACCTGTAACTTGCAGTCACTCATGCACTTTATGCGATTACGTTTACATGAAGGAGCACAATATGAAATTCAAATGTATGCACGCGCATTGTTAAAACTCGCGTTGCCGCACTTTCCTGTTTCACTCGGTGAATGGAAAAAAATTCATATGCCTGAGTTAGAATTTGAATTAATACCAGAAGCTGGAGGAATTCCAACATTGGAGCAAACACTGAATTTATAATTAATTAACGTAGGAGAATGTAATGAAGCTGTGCAAAAAATTACTCGTTTTTTTAGTGGTTATTTCTTTTTTGTCTATCAGTAAGCTGAGTGCAATGTCATCAAGTAGTTCGTCAGGAAATTGTCGACGTCCAACAGAAGAAATAGAATTGGCATCGGTCAAACC
>JABSSP010000012.1 GCA_013213985.1 Candidatus Babelota bacterium
AGAACTTGGAACTAAAGTTGATTCCAAGGGCAACTTACAATGGATAAAATAATACTTGTTGTGTTTTTGTCTCTCTTTTATTCTAATACCGTTGCCATGTCACACAATGATCCCAGGAAAAAACTCCTGTTTGATCAATGGATTAAAGTCCAATCAAAAATTGTGGTTAGCGCAACTATGAGTCCAGAAGAACAAGAAAAACAAATATTAAAAGCGGCCGTTAAAAAAAGGGTCAAAAATGCTCTTCCATCTGATATGTAAAAAAAGAACGATGGACGATTTCTAAGAGTTGAAAAGTTTTAACAATTTAAATATAAAGAAAACAGCTGCCAATGGTTTTGACCACCAGCTGTCGTTAAATATCGAGTTCCATGAACTGCCTGAAGATTCTTCTGTTTGGCCAAGAACTTCTTCAAATGCCTTAGTCAATAGATCAATTGCAGTCAAGAGTTCTTCTATAGGCAACGAATTAATTGTCTGATACAAGGCTATAATCTGAGCTATAGCATTTGCATCTTTAGTTTTTACTGCATGATTAACAATAATATTTTTTTCCGCAAGAAAAAGTGCCACCATGCTTTCGCGAGCAAATTCATCATCACCCATATAGGTAAATTCATTAAAATCTTCCAGCAAATTGATCAACGAATCTAAGTTGCCTGTTAAGGTCATCCCTTGCACTGCACGCTTAACCCGTTGATGCTTAAATGTAATTTTATCATCAAGTTGATGCTCAGTAGCTTCTTGGTCTTGTGTGTCTTTAAAAAAGTTAAGGTCAAGTCTCTTGAGAATATTTAAAATATTGAGCTGGCTACGCAATCGTTCAACATGGTAAAAACGATGTAATACACGCTCACTATCAACTTGTGAAGTAATATCATCAAAATTATTATTTTTACTCAGAGCAAATATCTCTTCAATCTCATCAGTTAATTCATCAAGCGTTCGATGTCCACGTAAAAAACCGCCAATAGCGGCGACTAAATCAACCCGTTGCTCTATCGATAAATACGATACCTCATCAAGCTTACTTTTCAATACTCGCCTAAGGGCCCCTCGAGCAGTAAGTTCCTCAAATAATTTTGCCTTAGCGACAACAAAAATTTCTTTGGTAAATTCTTCAACAAATAAATCATCTTCTAATCGTTTGTATATACTAAAATCTTCCCACATCATAAAAAGTGGCTTTAATGCCTTAGGTATACAATTTTTTTTTACTTGTTTTAAACATGTTTGGTTGGATCTTACAAGAAAATTACACTGGTCAAGTTTTTCATTGAGTTGTGCTAAAACTTCCATAGTAGTGTGCAGCCGTTCAACAAAATAAAATCGTCTATGCACTTTGTTTGAAAATTGAGTTATGGGAACTGTTTGATCAAGTTCTGCTTGAGACTCTGCATGCACATAGTTAATAGAAAAAAGGGCGCACGCAAATAGTAGTTTAATTGTTTTCATTATCCCCTCATAAACAGATACATAAGTATTCCACCCAACGCACCGGCTGGTAACAACCACTGTGCAATCACTCGACTTAAGCTCACCTCATTTTCATTTGCTTCTATTTCTCGCAATATATCACTCAAATGATCAGTAGCCGTGTCAATATTAGCAAGTAATTCTTGTCCACTTAATTGAGAAATATTTTCATAAAGAAGCAAAATATTATCTAACTCATCGGCAATTCCACTTTGTTGAGTAGAATCAATAGCATGAGTAATTAATATTTTTTTATACGTAGCAAAAATACTCATGAGCATCTCTTGGAAAAACCGTGAATCATCTGCATACCTAAATTGTTCAAGTTCGTCCCATAAACCAAGAAGTGGCAATAGATTCTTTGATTCTATCATGGCTTTAAGCATCAGCTTAACACTATCATGGGTAACAATATCAGACAGCTCTTGCAACGGATCCTTAACCCGAACTGAGTGTTTGGTAGTGTAAAATTTGGTTCCCTCTGTTCTTTTGAGAATTTTTTTTGCTCGCTGTAAACGCCTTATTTTATAAAAGTGAGAAGTTACTCCATCTACACCTAGCGCACGATCTCTGCTTTCTTGCTCAAGTGATATGTCTCTTTTAATTACTGGTCGCATTCTCTTTTTCACATAAAGATGCATCCGGTTAATGCCAGAAAAAAGATCATCTAAATTCTCTGGCGCACTACGTATATTTCCTTTTCGGATGTAGCGATCAGAGTCCCAAGATTTATCTTCTTCTAAAATGCAATACAAAATTTCAAAAACTTTTTTTATAAACTCAATCTGAAACTCAGTATCATTAAGCAATCTGAATTGATGAAAATTTTTCCAATCTTCAAAAAAAGCTTCATTTAATAAAGCTTCTAGATTTCGTAAAACACCTTTAGAATGCAATGTATATAAAAATGAGACTACTTTATTAATCCGAGCAACACAATAAATCCGTGAGGTAATTGATTCAGTAAATGGCGATACACTATGTTCCAGTTCACCTGCCTCTTGCGCGCAAGAAAGATTTAGAGTTAAAGCCATACTAAAAAGCGACAGTACTAATAATTTTGACTGCATGAGCGGCCTGAGCTTTACATTCATTCTTCTCACCTCGCCATAATTCTTACTTTTTTAATTTTCTAAACCATAACCATTTTTTATTATCCTATTAAAATAAGTAGAACTTCTTCAAGAGAAAGGACTATAAAGATCAAAATATATACTGCAAAAGCAAATACCTATAGCTTTTTAATGATTGTTTCTCGTAATATTAATAGAGGCATATTGACCGCAATATGTGTAATCTCATATACAACAACATATTTTCTGGGGGGGGAAATATATGAAGTTAGGGATATTATTTTTGATATCATTATCACTTGACTCTTTTTCTGTAGACTGATTACAATCTAGTGAAAAAAAAGAACAAACAATTATTAGACGGTCAGCGGTATCAGAAAATCAACTACCAGTTGCACAACCTGTTGATAAAAATGATGAAAATAAAGAAAAAAAAAGTAAATGCCAGAAAATAATGGATAGAATTATTGGATGGTTCTTGACTCATTGACACCATAATTAATAGGAAAAATAATATTGCAGAAGTATATTTATTATTCAATATAAAAAAGATCAGCCTTTTTTCTAATAATGCCCTCTGAACACAAGCTCTGAAGTGCTTTATCAATACGAATTGATTCACGATCAATAGTTTTATAAAAACAATTCAAGGTTGCTTTTGGTACTTGTGTTAGCTGTTTTATAATCATACCTCTAATTTGTCTGTCAGAACCTTCAAATTTTGATTGCTTAACGTGATGTTTGCTTCTTCTGCTTGGGTTTTTGCATTTTTTTTTCAGTTGAACTCCGTAGTCCATGAGTGCGTAATACCATTCGCGCGGATTATTTTTATCAACCGTTGCAGCAATTAATGGCATTAATTCTTTGTCAGAAACTTTTTCAATATCTTGGAAAAAAATATGTATAAAAACTGCACGAATATTAGTTTCAATAAAAACAGTCGGCATATTAAAAGCAAATGCACAAATTGAACCTGCTGTTGCTTTACCAATGCCGGGAAAGTTAACTAAAATTTCTGGATCAGCTGGTAATTGTCCTCGATATTTTCCCACAACTTTTTTTGCAATTTCATGTAAATATTTTCCGCGCCTGTTATAACCAAGACCTTGCCACTCGGCCAATACAAAGCGTAGGGGCGCACAACCAAGAGAATTAAAATCAGGAAATGTTTTAATAAATTGTGGGTATCTTTTTGAAATGCGATCAGTTTGTGTTTGTTGCAACATGATTTCTGAAACAACTACGTTATATGGGTCATCGATATTACGCCACGCAAACTTACGTTCATTGCACGCATAAAAATCCCATATAAAATTTTGAAATGATGCAATCTTTTTTTTACTTAGTTCCATGGTCTTAAAAAATTTAGTTTATTGTATTGTTGTTAACATTTCTTCTACAGTAAGAATACATGATTTAAAACAATTTTAAAAAACTTGATTTATTATTTTCTCTCTTGATAGAATCGAAGTTGTTATGTGCCCTAGACAAGATAATCAAAAAACAATTATACATTCTGAGTGATTTGCGTAGCAAATTGTATCGAAGAATATACCAAATAAGGAGAAGATTAATGAAAAACATTTCAAAATTTTTCAGCATTTTATGCTGTTTATTTTTAGTTGGGACAAAATTAAATGCCCTATGCAATAATCCTTCAGATCTTGATACAACTTTCGGACCACAAAATAATGGGATTGTCACTATTAGAAAAGGAAATAACGACTGGATAGGTAACGGAGGTATTTTAATAGATGATCAAGGAAGAATTGTTGTTTCTAGAACTGATAACGCAACTGAAACTTTTGCAGTCGTCCGACTCTTGCCGAATGGGTTATTGGATAACTCATTCAATGGGAATGGCCAAGTTTCCCTCAATTTTGGTAGTGTTGATGAAGGAACAGGGGGATTGTAAGAGATGAGCAGGGTCGATTGATCGTTGCAGGATTTGAACTTCCGAGTAGTAATTATCTAGTTGCACGCTTATTAGAAGATGGATCCCTTGATTCTTCCTTTGGGACAGGAGGTAAAGAAATTGGGACAACTGATAATATTTCCCATATTACAGGCATAAAATTAAATAAAGAGGGGAAAATTGTTCTCTTTGGAAATACCACTGCTGCTTCCAAAAATCTTGTAGTAATACAACTTAATAGTGATGGATTACCTGACACGAATTTTGGAACAAATGGTTCAACAGAAGTTAATTTTGGAGGAACTGAAATTACTTTATCTGATTTTGCAATAGACGGCCAAGGTAGAATTGTTATTGTAGGTCAGACCAATGCTGCAACTAATCCAAATGATTTTGCTATAGCACGACTTCTACCTGATGGATCATTGGATACCACTTTCGGAACCAATGGTAAAGTTCAATTAGACCTTGGCAATAACCTTGCAAGTGGAGGAATTGCAATAACTCGAGCAGGAAAAATTATAATACTTGGCTCAAATATTACAGGTGCTGACCAAATGATAGTAGCCCAGCTTAACAATGATGGATCCCTTGATACTAACTTTGGAATGAATGGGTCAACTGTTATCGGCGTAAGCAGCAACCCACGAGGAAATGGTGGTATAGCCATTAATAGCCAAGGAAAAATTTATGTATTTGGAAACGATAGTAATATTTTCATAGTCTCACGACTTGAAAAAGATGGATCTTTAGATTCTAGTTTTGGCAATAATGGAACTAAAATAATTCCATTAAATGTCCCTGTTGACGGTTTCGGTGGAATTACCATTGATGCACAAGGTAGAATAGTTGTGCTCGGTACTTCGCAGAACCCAGCACAATTTACTGTAGTTCGACTCTGTGGTGATACATTGCCAGCATTCGTTGTTGCGTTGCGAGAAAAAGTACATGGCAAACTGCCAGTGCAGTTAAAACATGATTCTAACTTAGAAAGAGACGCATTAAGTTGCGTCTCTTTTTAATATTTATTCAACACGACCCACACGAACTGTCAATAATTCATCAGGCCTAAGAACTTGTTTGACTGCGTTTTTAACATCATCGATGGTAATTTTTTCAAGTTCTTCATAACGCTTGTCAAAATAGTCAGCAGAAAAGTTGTAACGCTCTAAGAATAGCATTGCACCTGCAATACCCGCATTTGACTCAAAATTATTAATTGAAGCATTTAAAATTGCGCGCTTAGCTTCTTCAAATTCTTGTTGCGTAATATCGTCAGCAACTGTTTTTAATAAATCAGTAATTGCTTTTTCAGCTTCTTTTAACCGATCAAGTGAAACAATTGTTTTTACTAAAAACATACCTGGTTCTTTTTGTGCATTAGCAACAAACGTTCCGTTAATGGTATAAAATAAACCTGAACGTTCTCGCAGTTGAAATAGCTTTGACGCCATTGACCCAAGTACACCACTTCCTAAGATTTGATCAAAAATAAAAAGTTTATCAAAATCTTTGTGCGTTCTACGTACAGAGAGGCACGCAAGTGCAAGCACAACCTGATCACGATTGATTGGATGATTTACTACACTTTTTTGTGTTTGATCTAGTTCAGGGAAGCTAATGTTTTGCACTGGCGGGCCAGACCATTTGCCCAATTCTTTGTTAACAATTTTGTGAACATCATAGCCGTTAAGTTCACCAACAATTGCCATTTTAGTGTCATGCGGTGTTACATATTTTTTGTAATAACTCATTAAATCATCACGGGTCATAGTTGCAATTGACTCAGCAGTTCCTAAAGGATTTTTGCTATACGGATGTTTTTTATAAATTTCATTTTTAATTAACTGCCCTGAAAATATTTTTGGCTCATCCCAGAAATTTTTAATAGCAGTTAACATTTGAGCACGAATTTTTTCTATCTGCTCTTCGTCAAATGTTTCATTAGTTAGAACTTCATTGAGCAGCTCTAGGCCTTTAGCAAATTCTTCTTCGGGCATGCTCATGCCAATAGTTCCTGGCCCCACTGAAAGCGTGATGCCACGCGATTCAAGCTCATCAGCTAATTCATCCGCCGTATAATTTTTTGTTCCCTCAGTCAACATTTTCGAAACAAAATTAGTAATTCCTAATTTATCTATTGGGTCATAATAATGCTTCGTTTCAAATTCGACCATTATATCTATTTTGGGCGTATTGTCTGTGTCGTAATACAAAACCTTTAAGCCGTTATCTAACACAAATGATTGTGCTTTAGGAAAACTAAAAGCAACAGGCTTTTCAGCATTAATTGTGTCAGCATAACGAACAGGTTCAACTTCAGAAGTTCTAACGCGCCCCGACAAAAATCTATGATCTAAATCATCTGACTCTTGTTGTAGTTTTTTCCAATATTTTTTTTCACTTTCATCAAGTGGAAGAATTTTACCAACATGACGAACTGATGGTCTAAAATAATCACGCAACGTTTCAACAAGTTCTTCTTTTAATTCGTCAAAAGGTTTGTCAAGATAGTTAAAAATATAATTTTCATCTCCTGTTGCTAAATAATATTGTCCAAGTTGATATGCTTGATTTTGTGTGCTTTCAAGTGTTCGATAAAACTGCATTTTAGCCTGTTTTATTGCTCTGCGTACTTCTTTGTCAGTTAATTCATTTTCTATAATATCATCAATTTCAGCATCAATTAGTCCGATTATTTTTTCAGCATCTTCAACATTTTTTGGCTCAAAAATAATGAAGAACATGCTGTGATCAAATAATTGAAAAGTGAAAGCTTCTAAAGATGTTACAAGTTTTAATTCGTTGACAAGTTTTTTGTACAAACGTGAAGCTTTACCAACTCCAAGTATCCGTGAAAGTGTCTCAGCAATATGTTTATTTTTTTCTTGTAGCCCAGGCAATATATAAGTTAATGCAACCACTGGTTGTTTAACGTCACGGTGAAGCGTTACACCTTTAGAGATAATATCTTTGTTGTGATATGTTTCGTCGCGTTTATATTCAGGATCCCCAGGTATGTCTCCAAAATATTCTTCTGCTAACGTAAAAACTTCTTTTGGATTAATATCGCCAACAACAACAAGCGTTGCGTTATTTGGCACGTAATGTTTTTTATAAAATCTTTTTAAATCATCACCGTTCACATTCCACAAATCTTGTTTATAACCAATAATTGGGTAGTGGTATGGGTGATCAGGGAAAATAGTGGTCAGCATATCAAATAAAAGCGTACGAACAAAATTATCCTTATAAAGTTTTAGCTCTTGAATAACTGTTTTCATTTCAGAATTTAAATGTTCATCTTTAAAGGCTGCATTAATCATAGAATCCGCAATCACTGGAAGAATTTTTTTCCAATTTTGGGTCGGTAGATCAAAACGATAGCCCGTATAATCAAAACTCGTAAATGCGTTTGTACTGGCAGAAAGTTTTTGAGCTAACATATTAATGTCAGACTCTGATAACATTTCTGTGCCCTTAAAAATCATATGCTCAATTAAATGAGCAATTCCTTTTTCACCCGTCTTTTCATCTTTTGATCCAACGGCATACCAGACCTGCACAGAAACTTTTGGAATAGAGTGTACTGCCCTAACCAAAATGGTCATGCCATTGTCTAAAACTTTTTTTTCCACCAAGGGAATACTTGCCTTGCCTTTAGTGTCTGAAATCATTGAAACCCTATCGTTATTATTTGTCCCCTGGTCAATATCAAAAAGTGTATAACTCTGCACAGACAATACACATAATGATAGAATGCCAGCCATAAATAGATATATATTTTTTTTCATCACTACCCACCTTTAAATCATATTATGTATCATTGCTTCGGCCAATTTGTATGACAACTAATTGCTCATTATTTAACACGCGAGCAACCGCATCTTTTATTTCATCAATCGTAATTGTTTCTAAAATTTGCATGCGTAAATCAAAATAATCTTTTGGCAAACCGTAACTTTCTAAGAATAAAAAGTTCTCAGCCATTTTATGATTTGATTCAAAGCTATTTATAAGTGCACCTACAATACTATTTTTAGCGTCAATTAATTCTTGATCTGCGATAAATTTTACTGCATTTTCAATTTCTTGTTTTATTTTTTCTTTTGCACTCTCAACATTTTCTAAGGATACAATAGTTTTAATAAGTACCATTCCCGGCGCCAACTCTGCATCAAAAATAAGTGATCCACCTATGGTGTAAAACATGCCTGTTTGTTCTCGCAACTGAAATAAACGAGAACTCATAGAACCAAGTGATCCACCAATAAAAATTTGATCAAACAAAAGAAGGGCATCATAATCAGTGTCAATTCTACTTACTGAACCACCAGCAAAGCATAACACAACTTGGTCCCTTTTAATTTCATAGGTAATTTCTTTGTATTCAACCGGCAGTAGTGGTTCAAAAACAATGTCTTCGATTTTTTGACCTTGCCATGCGCCAATAGTTTCTTTACATAAATTTCGTATATCAAAATTAGAAAAATCACCCACAATTGCAAGTTGCGCTTGCACAGGAGAAATATAATTTTGAAAAAAATCTAATATATCTTCGCGTGTTATTTTTTTAATTGATTCTAGTGTTCCCATCGGATTCTGGGCATACGGGTGATCCCGGTATACTTGTTCTTTTGCAAGTTGTATTGCAAAAGTTGAAGGCGTATCCCAAAAATCTTGAAGTTCGGCAATAATTTGTGAGCGAACTTTTTCTATTTGCTCTTTTGGAAACGTTGGATTGGTTAACATTTCAGTTAAGAGCTCGAGCGCTTTGCGCAAATCACCTTTTAAAAGTGTAATTGATATTTGCCCAGGACGCACTGCAATAAACATGCCACGGCTTTCAAATTCTTGTGCAAGTTGTCGCGCATCATATTGTGTTGTGCCCTCTAAAAGCATTCGCTGTGTAAAATGACCAAGACCAGGAAGATCCGGTGGGTCATAGAAAAACCTACCTTTAAGCCGTAGAACAATTTCAATTTTTTCAGACTTGTCAGTCGCATACCACAGAAGCAGCATGCCGTTTTTAAGTGTAGTACTTTGATGTTGTGGGAAATTAAAATGTACATGTGCTTTTGAAACAACTGTGTCTACATAGCTTCCATCTTCAATTTCAGCTTCTCTTACCCGACGCGCCAAAATACGCTCATCTTCTTTATCGGATCGCTCTTGGCATTCAATCCAATATTTTCTGTCACGCTCGTCAAGCGGCAGTATTGAACCAACATGCATTAAAGAAGGGCGTAAATAATTTTCAACCAAGCTGTGCGCAACAGATTTTACCCGTTTTACATCACGATCAATATAATTAAAAATATAATTTTCATCGCCCGTTGCTAAAAATGTTTCACCAATTACATACGCTTGATCTTGTACCGAATCAAACATTGAAGTGTAGGCGACATGTTCTTTTTTCATTGCTCTTGATAGCTCTTCGTCAGAAATACCATCTTTTAATAGAGCATTAATTTCCTGAACAATAACCTGTTTTACGCGTTCAAAGTCTTTAATATTTTTTAAATACACTTTTATAAAAAAGAGACCGTGCTCAAACAAACCGTAATTAAATGCATCTATATGGGTGACCAAACCAAGTTCTTCAACTAATTTTTTATATAATCGTGAACCCCGTCCACAGGCTAAAATCCAACAAAGAATATCCAGATAATACCCTTGACGATCTTTCATTCCTGAAACCATCCAAGAAAACATAACCAGCGGCAGGGCAATATCACGATGTAATGTTATTGACTGAGAGCTAATATCAGCATTTAAATAATATTCTTTTTTTTCATACGTAGGGTTAGTGGGAATGTGGCCAAAATATTTTTTAGATTGTTCATAAACCTGCTCGGGTTCAACGTCGCCCACAACAACAAGGGTTGCATTATTTGGGACATAATGTTTTTGATAAAAATTCACCATTGAATGGCGCGTCGTGTTCCACAAATCTTGTTTATATCCAATGATGGGGTAGTGATACGGATGATCAGAAAAAATAGTAGAGACCATTTCCTCTGTTAAGGTTGATTCATAATCATCACGATACATTTTAAGTTCTTGTATGACAGCTTTAAATTCACTATTCAAGTGCTCTTGTTTTAAGGTGCAATTGCGCATGTACTCTGCTAAAAGATCCAGGCCGACTGTCCAATGCTGCGTAGGAAAGTCAAACAAATAGCCCGTGTAGTCATAAGAAGTAAATGCATTAGCATAACCCGAAAGTTTACTGGTAATAAGATTGATATCGGGCTCTGATAACTTATTGGTTCCCTTAAAAAGCATATGCTCTAAAAGGTGGGCCAACCCACGCTCGCCACTACTTTCATCTTTAGAGCCCACTCCATACCACAGTTGCATTGAAACTTTGGGAATATCATGTACAGACCTAACTAAAACTGTTAGTCCATTATCTAATACATATTTTTTGACTTCTTTTAACAATCTATGCTTTCTAGAGGAAGAAGGGATATAAAACTACTGCACTATATTTATTTAGTATAGCGCTATCAACAAATAATATAAATGCACATTAGCCACCAAGAGATCGATACGCTTTCCATAAGGACGCTTGGTAGACATTGTGACCACCATCGCTACCCATTGCAACGCGCGTTTTGCCGTTTTTATTTGCTTGTTTTAGGCGTCGAATAAATAACTCATCGTCGCGATTAGAAAGAATTTCATCATTGTGTTGAAAGTGAAGTAAAATATTTAGCCGCATGCCTGCAAGCCTAGACACAGAATCAATTGGTTGCATATCATTTTGTTTATACTTTTGTGCTATAACCTGTAAATTATAGACCGAACCTTTGAGGTCGAGAATTTCTTGAAATGACTTCAATGGGCAATCAAGGATAACATTCCCATTCTCAATTGCTTGTATCATTGCCTTTTTTTCTTGTGCACCAATATTAAGTTTCAATAAGTCACTGTCCCAACGATTTGTATTAAGAGCAACCAAGGCATTAATAAGTGCTCCACCGCCAGCAGAAAAACCGTACAAATTAATTTTTTTTAACCCAGAATCAATAGCAAGCTTAATAATATATAACAGCGGTAAAATTTCTCTAATAGATCCAAATGCAACTGTGTGAGGATCGGTAGATTGTGTAGGGTCATGATCAGGAAAGTTAAATGTAATTAAATGCCCAGAAAGAGGTGTGCGGTACGCTATGTTTCGAGCAATTGTTTTGTTTCCTCCATAGCCATGACAACAAATAGTTACATCACGAGAACGAGTTCGACATGGTATAACCTCTATGGCGGGATCATACCCAAGTTTTTTTATTAACATAGATCTATTGTTAGCAATAAGTTGTGTGAATTTTGATTGCCAACTACAACATACAAAAAATGGAATGGCCGCAATGCCAATTACAAAAAATAAAAAAAATTTCTCATTACAAATACCTTTCTCAAAAAAACAAAAGTGTTATAATTAAACAAACAACTTAACTTAAACATGCTACTCGGTCGCACATTACACTATCACGAATCTACAAGAGATGTTATTTAAACGCTTAAACATAATAAACGGCCATCCCTTATTATTTATTACAACAGCACTTATATATGGCATATGGCATCAGTCAGCAAGCTTATCACCATGGGTGCTTATTGTAATAAGCTTGGTTGGCACCCTTTTATTTTACGTATTCGTTAATATAAAAAATGTGCCTCTTTTATATAGCACACTTTTTTTATGTGCCACTCCATTTGGAGCAATACGCTATCAATACCAACGCAACAATCACTATAATTTTCAAAAAGTGTTATACAACAAAACCATGAATATAAAGGGAACCATTACATCAATCGAAAAAATAAAAAACTCTCGATTTAAAAATCTTATAACACTTAATGCACATGCAATAAAAATACATAACGATACATGGACCCCCATTAAAAAAGTCATGCAATTATATGTAAAAAGTTTACCCAATTTTGACATATCAGATATTGTTGAATTTCGTTCTTTAAAAAATTCAAAAAACAAAAATCCAGATTATACAAAATATTTAATAAAAGAGGGCATAGCGACAACCATTTTTTGTGATGCACCGCAGTGTAAAATACTATATCGACCAGCCATAAATTTTAAAAGAACTCTTTACAACTACAGAAAAAATCTTATTGATTCAATAGAAACTAAATTACCCCGTAAAACTTTTTCACTTTTTAGATCTATCTTTCTTGGGAAACGCAAAAAGGGCAGTTTTTATACAGATCAAGCAAAACAACAATTTAAAATCTGGGGAATTTCTCATTATTTAGCGCGATCCGGTCTTCACTTAATTGTTTTTATCATTATATGGCGCTTTTTTTTAGGCTGGATACAACTTGCAACACGCAAAAAAACTTTTTTGCTGATGATCTTAAGTATTATCTACAGCATTTTAAGTTGGGCAACCATCTCATTTAACCGCGCCCTTTCAACGTTTTTGCTTTATCAACTGTGCATACTATTAACTTTGAAAAGTAATATTACGCACATGTTATGCATTGTTTGTTGCATGACGCTCATCATAAATCCTCATCAACTTTTCTTTCTTGATTTTCAACTCAGTTTTATCCTTACATTTGCCATTGCGATGCATTCCCAAACTGTCGCCCTAAAAAACTAAAAAATAGAAAAATCATTGCCTCTCAACCAAAGAAAATAATACAATTCTTATGAATGGAAAGATTAAAATTACAAAAAGGAGAAGCGATGAATCGAAATAAAAAAGAAATGTGTCACAACATGAGATCTTATCTTGTAATACTCGCACTTTCAACTATTGCAACAACAAGCCTACCTCATAATGCTTCCCGTGATCTTGTTGGCGATGATTATCATCGATTCCTCATGAAACCAACAAGCACTATCGATCAACTTTCCGTGCCGATTATCAAACTATCACCAGAAATAAAAAATGAAATTCAAGAATATCTTAATTCAACTGCAGATGATCTTACTCTTTTTATGGTCTACATAGCCGCAGACAATGACTTGCGATCTTTTGCCATCAGAAACATAAAACAAATGACCCGCATTGGTTCAAATAAAAATCTTATAATTCTCGTTCACCTTGATATTCGATTGAAAAAAAATAAAAAAGTAACGCGTCGCTACCTCGTACTTAAAGATAGGGTTATTCACTTAAATGCTGACGACGAACAAACACAACGCATGGACAGTGGAAACCCAAATACACTGATTTCATTTTGTAAATTTGCTATAGAAACCTTTCCCGCACAAAAACATGCCCTTATTTTATGGGACCATGGCACTGGAACCCTTAACCCAAAAAGAGGACGGATAGTAAGAGCTCATGAACGCTTTACCTTTAATCCAAAAACAGAACAATACGACCTTGATCGATCATCAAGCTACCTAGACCTCATAGAAACAGAAGAAGGGTGTTGTCGTGGAATATGCTGGGATGATACAACTGGGCACTATCTGTCTAGCCGAGATTTAGATTTTGCACTTAACAAAATAACCAATGACTTTCTTGGCGGAAAAAAACTCAATATACTTGCCTTTGATGCCTGCTTAATGTCCATGCTTGAGGTTGCTAGTATAGCCAAATACTATGCAAAAATTATGATTAGCTCACAAGAGGTTATACTTGGACCAGGGTTCCAGTACACCAAAACGCTGGCCCCATTCGAACATGGTTCCCTAACTCATGTTGAATTTGCACAACACATCGTGCAAGAGTACGGAAAAGTATATAACACTATTACCAGCGACTACACGCTCTCTGCAATAGATCTCCAAGGAGTCGAGGATCTTGAGAAAAATGTAGATGAAGTAGCACAATTGTTGAAAAAATGCTTATCACGACAAATAAAACGGTCAGTAAAAAAAGCAATCTATGCAAGCCGCAGCAATCAGCTATGTACCCACTTTGACGAGAAAAGCTATATAGACCTTGATCACTTTTATCGCAACCTCTTGAAAAATCTCAATCTCTTTAGGTTGTCCGACAAAAGAAGACAACCCCAAATGATCGAAGAGCTGCGACACTTGCTCGAAGAAGGTAGAGAAATTATTAGGACCATAACAATCGCCAACGTAGTAGGTAAAAAACTAAGCAATGCTCGAGGGCTTTCAATCTACTTCCCTGAAAAATCCATTCATAACTCATACCCCCAAGTGCCATTTTCACAAAACAATGCATGGCCTTCATTCTTAGCGCACTATCATAAATATTAATTGAAAATGGGGACCGCTGAAGGTCCCCATTTTCAATTAAAGCAAACAAGAACTATACTTGTAATAAAAAATACATCAGCAATACTATAACGTTACAAGTGCTATGACCCAAAAAGAACAAAAACAAAAATTATTAGAAAAACTTTATGTGCCTTACAAAAAACACAAAGACTGCCCCTTGGGACCACTCTGCAAAAGTACCGCTGTGTTCGGTGAAGGAAATGCAAACGCCAAACTAATGTTTATCGGCGAAGCGCCGGGAGCAAAGGAAGAAGAGCTCGGACGCCCCTTTGTTGGTAGGTCGGGGAAACTTTTGGATAAAATTTTGGCAGCATATGACACTAACCGAGAAGATGTTTATATAACCAATATTGTAAAATGCAGGCCACCAAAAAACCGCACCCCAACAAAAAAGGAAATTAATGCTTGCAAAGACCTTCTACACAATCAAATTAAAATAATTAAGCCCAAAGTTATGTGCACCCTTGGTGCATCTGCACTAGAAGGCCTCACGGGAAAACCAGTAAAAATAACAAAAGTGCGGGGAATTCCAACCAAACACAAAGATGTTATTCTGCTTCCAGCCTATCACCCGGCGTACATACTGCGCAATCCCAAGCAGCTAGAATTTCTCATGGCCGATATTCGAGAGGCCATAGAATTGAGCAAAAAACAACAATTAAAGCACAATTAGAAAAAAAAAACAAAGTGATAAAAATTAAAATCACACAATGTG
>JABSSP010000120.1 GCA_013213985.1 Candidatus Babelota bacterium
AAAAGCCGTGGTAATCCTTCGACGCCACTGATTATTTTCAATTTTTTTTTCTGTCTGCAAAATTACAAGAACCAGCTAAATATTCAGCTATAGAATCCCCTGCAAAATCCCTAAAATTAATATCCGAGTTTTTGGAATTGTTTTCTGAATTATTTATTGCATTAGCTGTTAATATTGCTATCGCATTAAATTCTGCTGTTGAACCTGTGAACCTTTGTTTAAATTTTGGCCAATCCTGATTAGCACCCTGTAAATTTGCCCCTGTAATCATACAGAGTACAACACTGATAAAATACTTGAATTTCATGGTATTTAACCCCTATTTTATAGATATTTAACTATTTGCATATAGAGTACAAAGGTATAATAAAAAGTAAAGGGAGTTCTATTTGGCTTTATACCTGTAATAGCTCCTCAACCCTGATCTTCAGGGCATCTTAATACTCTAAATCGTTATCCTTTCAATTTGAGTAAAACATTCGCTACTCTCAAAAAAGAACTAGTTTTCTATAAAGGGGGCGTCTATGATAAAAAATCATATAATTAAAATACTCATGTGTTTTGTCTCATATAGTTTGTTTGCAGCACAAAGTGATAATACTTTTTTTATAAAATAATTCCAGGCACCTTTGGAGATACCGATATTCATCGGGCCATTAGAGAAGACAGAAATATTAAAACCATCAGAGCATTGCTCAATACATACAATGATAAACTGGCTAGGGAATTAGAAGTGATGACAAATATTCCTTTAGTTGTAGTTAAACACGTACTGGTTGGATATATCGGAAATTTTCATAATCCATCAAATAAATTAGGTAAAACTCCCTTCAAACTTGTACAAACTCAATTGCAATGCGCGGTTCATGATAGAAATACAAAAGCACAAAAAAAATGTGAAGCAATCAAAATATTGTTTCAAGGATAAGATACAATTCAACCAAAATAAAAAAAGTTCTACACTGTACTTCAAAACTATCTTGCTGATCCAAAAAAATAAAGTATATACTACAAAAGAAGGAAGTCATATTTTATCAAGGAATCTACTATGACAGAGCAATTTACTAATGTAAGCCAAGAATTAGTTAATAAAGCCGCAGCGCAAGCGATGCACTATGGAAACCCTACTCTGATGCCCCTGCACATATTATTGGCCTCTTTGCAAGATCCTTTTTGCTCTTCTTTTTTTTCAGAACTCGATATCCCTACTAAAGAACTTGATAAACTGCTTGAACGTGAAATAAATAAACTTCCAAGTGCAGATGGTTCACAAATAAGTGCAAGCAATGAAATGCGTGCCTTTTTAACGCAAGCACGCGACTATGCAAAAAAACTCGGTGACACCTATATTAGTCTTGAACATTTTTTGCTAGCCCTTGCAACTACGCCACATCTTCCTGATTCAGTCAGAAAGTTTTTAAAACAAAGCAATTTTAGTGAAAAAAGAATTCTTACCTACATGAAAGATTTAAGGCAAGGAAAAAAGGTGGAGAGCAAAACTGCGGAAGGCAAATATAAGGTGCTCGACAAATACGGCATAAATATCACCCAGCAGGCACGACTTGGAAAACTTGATCCTGTCATTGGTCGCGATGAAGAAATTCGTCGTGTGATGCAAATTCTTTCGCGTAGGACGAAAAATAATCCGGTGCTTATTGGTGAACCGGGCGTTGGTAAAACTGCCATCGTTGAAGGCATCGCACAACGCATTGTCAACGACGATGTGCCAGAAAGCCTTAAAAATAAACGTATTTATTCGCTTGATCTTGGACTTTTAATTGCAGGTTCAAAATATCAAGGTGAGTTTGAAGATAGACTTAAAGCGGTATTAAAAGCGGTTGAAGAAAGCGAAGGACACATAATTCTTTTTATCGACGAACTGCACATGCTTGTGGGCACAGGTGCAACCGGCGGAGGCATGGACGCATCAAACTTACTAAAACCTGCGCTTGCTCACGGCACATTACACTGCATCGGCGCAACAACATTAAAAGAATATAAAAAATATATTGAAAAAGACTCTGCACTCGAACGCCGTTTTCAACAAGTACTTGTGCCTGAGCCATCGATCGAAGATGCCATTTCTATTTTACGTGGATTAAAAGAACGGTATGAACTCCACCATGGAATTCGAATTAAAGATCAAGCACTCGTAGATGCAGTAAAACTTTCAGCTCAAACCGAGCATATAAAAAAG
>JABSSP010000121.1 GCA_013213985.1 Candidatus Babelota bacterium
TTTTTGATGAAAAGTATATCAAATGATTTGTGGAATGAAATAGAAAAATTGCTTTCGAAAAATAAAAACAGGGTTGGCCGACCTGAATTTGATAATAGAAAAGCGTTTTTTTAGACAAGGGTGGGAATACTTATTAGATGATTGTCCTATTTTTGTAGAAGACATTGAAAACTTGCCATATTCTATAGAAGTCATAGCAAAAAGCAGAAAAAAAATTGACCAATTATTTGCTATGGGAGGAGCTGGAGAAATTATTGAAAAATCAGTCCCATTGTTTTTTAAAAGTTATCATGGGTTGTAATTTTTGATTTATTTTATTCAATATATTTTTTGCCACGCATTTTTTTAAGTTCGCCGCGCTTTTTTTTGGAGGCCAAACGAGCTTCCTTTACTTTTTTGGGTGTGCGCGTTTTCATTCTTTTCTTTGGCACGCGCAATGCTTTAACTATTTTTCGTGCAAGTACTTTGAGTGCTTTGTTTTTATTCTGTGCTTGGCTGCGCGATGCTCCGCTGCTGACAAGTATGTCGCCCTCGGTAGTTAATTCATTTTCAATATTTTTAAGCAAACGTTCTTTTTGTTCTTCATTAAGTGCTTTTGTTTTTTGTGCATTCCAACGAATTGTTACGCGGGTACTGGCTTTATTAACGTGCTGTCCACCTGGACCGCCGGCTCTGCTGGCGGTCATTTCAAGTTCATGGCCAGGAATTGTGATGCCATCTTTTATGTTTAAATCATCTTTCATAATACTCTCATGTTAGAGATAAAGTTTTTGTTTACATATCATTTTAATAATTTTGACTGCAGTGCGTAAAGATATTGAGGGATTCTTTTTAGAGCCCTTGTGACCGTTTTCTTATTTTCTGCTAGTCTATTACCATATATTTTATGTATTAAATTTTTACGGAGGTAACTTTATGAACAAAAAATCTATTATATTAGGTTTAGTCTTGACCTGTTATTTACCAGTACATGCTGATGTATACGATCAATTTGACCGTGTAAAAGAACGTGTCCAACGTTTGTGTTATAAAGCACGTTATTGCGCGCCCTATGTATTGACTCCGCTCGTTGGACTCGCAATTGGAACCAAAATAAATGGGCCATTGGGTGCAGGGGCTGTTGCTGGATGGGCGGGCTATAGCTTATACAGTGGTTCGCGTGAATTATATTCGCTTAAGAAAAAATATAAAAATCATGAACGACAACTCAACGAATGGCACAATCTTCAGTCATCCAATTTTTATTTTGCTCGTTGGCGACAATTGAGTGAAGGCGATGGCTCGTACTGGGGTACCGCGTGGCAAATCGATAATGATTTTTACAATGTTAAGGAGTGGCTACTTCACGATATTTATGCAGGACGTTTCCAAGTAAACAATAAAACACCGCTGCCCGATCAATTGTTGCAAATAATACGTGATGAATTACAAGAATTAGCGCATGATAAAAATAGTGTAGCACCTTACACCGATGTGTATTATGCCTTTAATCAACCAGAAGAATTTCATCCCGATGTTTCTTATAAACGTTTTTTGTGGCCAACTTACAACGTAGCTTCACGTTTATACATTGAACTTGACGTAATGATAAAGCGTTTACAGTCATTGATTGACGTCGTTGCATCGATTCGCAAAGAGGTTGGTTCTAATGGTTGGCCACGGCGATAGAGGCTAACATGAAAAAAACTATTTTTTTATTATTACCGGTTATTTTTATTTGTAGTATTGCTTTATATATATTCTTTCAGAAGGATCAACAAAAGATGGGAACAGTCATCGTATTAAACGGTCCCTCTGGTTCAGGCAAAAGTTCCATTCAAAAAGAATTTCAATATTTAATGATGCCTGATTTATGGATTAAGGTTGGTATTGATAATTTATTTAACGAACCTATGCCCACCATTACTCCTGAGAATATGAGTGTGTGGCAATCACCAAATCCTATTCGTTGGGTAGAAACTTCACAAAATGAAAATGACAATAATGTTATAACACTTTTTGTTGGTGAGCAAGGTGATAAAGTTGCGTATGCCATGAATAGTGCCATTGCTGCGTATGCACAAAGTGGGTGCAACGTGATTGTTGACTACATTGCCTATGACCAAAAATGGTTTGTTTATTTACAAGAAAAATTAAAAAATATTAAAACCTATTATGTTAAAGTTGAAATTCCACTTGAAACCTTAGAGCAACGAGAAGCTGCACGTGGTACTTCGCCACAAGGCCATGCACGGAGTCATTATTTTTCTGTTTACGGCGACAAGGATTATGACTTGGTGATTAGTTCTGAAAGAAACACTGCTCAAGAAATTGCTCAGCAGATCAAAGAGTTTATAAGTAAAAAGAACTGAGGAAGTTTTTAATAACACCAGTTCCAAAACGTATCCCACGTATTGGAACTGGTGTTATTGCCAAAAATAGCGATGGCCTGATATTACTTGGTAAACGAAAAGGTATTCTTGGCAACGGTGAGTGGGCTTTGCCGGAAGGACATTTAGAATTTGGTGAAACACCAATTGAATGTGCCATGCGTGAACTCAAAGAAGAAACAGGATTAATTCTCCAAAACCCAGAAGAACTTATTTTTACCAATGATATATTTCAAAAGGATGCTCAACATTATATTACAATTTTTGTTCAAGGTGAGGTCATAGGGGAGCCCGCACTGTTAGAACCCGAAAAATGCGTTGGCTGGCAGTGGTTTAGTTGGGAGCAATTACCGCAACCATCTTTTTTTGCCTTTTGATTCCTTTGTTAAAAAATATAATAAAAAACATTGCCAATAATTTTTGCATAAAAATACTTGTATATATAAAAAA
>JABSSP010000122.1 GCA_013213985.1 Candidatus Babelota bacterium
AACAACAGAAATGGGACAAAAATCTCCATCTACGGCAGTGCTGATGTCAAATGTGTATTGGCCAGAAATAAACATAGGTAAAGACTTTGCCGATCAATGGCAGGGTATAAAATCACAAACGCCAGAATTCAAACAACTTATGAATGATTTAAAAGAGTGGGAGCAGAGACAACCCACTCATGTTAAGCCATCAGGGTTTAAATTTATTGAATTTGAAGAAGGCGAAGAAGCGACAAGTATGGTTGTCCCAGCTCAAGAAATATTTTTATGGGGACTCGCTGCACGCCAAGGAAAACGCCCCACCATGGAAGATGATCATGACAATCGAATAATGGGCAGTCAGGCATTCTTTGGTGTATACGACGGTCACGGTGGTGCAAATGCAGCTAAATATACAACAAAAAATCTTTACAACAATTTTCTTGCAGAAAAAGGAGCTATACCAAATAGATTGATCCAAGCATTTGAAAAAACAGACCAAGACATTCAACAAGAAATGAAGGATGGAACAACTGTTGTTGTTGCTTTTATTGACGGCAATAAGGCATATATTGCCAACGCTGGCGATGCTCGTGCTCTGATTATTAGAAACGGTAATGTTATAACCGCTACAAAAGATCATAAGCCGAGCGACCCTGCAGAAGAGGCGCGTATTAAAGCCGCAGGAGGCAAAATACTATATCTTACCGATAGTTCTAAACAAGCTGAAAAATTACACAAAGAAGGTAAAACCGTACAACTAGTTGGAAGGGGCCACGGACACAGAGTGATTCCCCGCATAGTAGGAAAGCAAGGCAGCTTAGCAGTTGCCCGTTCATTAGGAGACAGGGGATATATTGGAGCTAGTGCTACACCCGATATCTATGAACAAAAATTACAAAACGGAGATATCATTGTTCTAGCATGCGATGGATTATGGGACGAATTGAGCAATGAAAAAGTTACAGAAATTGTAACTAGTGCGATTCAAACGAAAAAAATAAAAAATTTTAATTCCCTTAAAAGAGATGAAGTTGTAGAAGAAACTGGTAATAATGGTCTGATGACGTCAATCGCACGCATGTTACGTGATACCGCTTATGATAGAGGAAGCAGTGATAACATTTCAGTGTTGGTCGTACAGGTGAATAATGTCTCAGCGCCGGCTGTCTTAGACAGGCCTAAAGCAAACGCTATACTCAAAAGCCATGCTTTCATGAAACAACAATACGGTAAAAACTTTGCCGACCAATATTACGGCCTCAAGAAAAAAACTGAAGAATTTTCTCTTTCAATGCAATTGTCTGAATCTGATCTTTTGAATATGACAATACCTAAAGATCTCGAGGGTACATATTATATATCCTCTGAAATAGTAAATAAAATAAAGAACAAGCTAGGCCAAGGGGCATTAGGCAAAATCATAAGTGAATTGGAAAAAGCACAATTTCAAGAGGACACACCCTTACAGAAGTATTTTTTTAGTTATCTACCAAACGACTATCATCTAGCGGTAAAAAAACAACTAGACGATGAATTAGAAACTCATGGAGTTTCGTTTGATGAGTATATTGAAAAAAATCTTTATAAAACAGAAGACGATTACTGGCCCATCAGTACTTTTCCCTTTGATAAGCTTGATGAAGAATTTTCTGAACAAGCCAACAATCAATATAAAGCACGGCAAGCTGCGTGGTAAACGCT
>JABSSP010000123.1 GCA_013213985.1 Candidatus Babelota bacterium
ACAACTTTATTTTCAGGAATATTGAGGTCAAGTTTGCGATTCATACGAACGCGACCAACACGCGTCAAATCATACGTACGATTATTATTAAAGAAAAGATTATGAAAACGTTCTTTAATTTCTGCTAAAGAAGCACTATCTCCAGGCCATACTTTACCCTGAATTTCTCTGAATGCTTCATCTCGATTGAAACACTGATCTTGATTTAATGTAAGCGGAATAGACGGCTGCAATGAGTAACCCGCCGATTTGATAACCTCTAACTTGATTTTCTTCATCTTGCTGATTAAATCAAGATGATTTTCATTGAGAGTCTGCCCTTGTTCAACTATAATTTCACCTGTATCACCATCAACCAAGTCCTTTCCTAAAACTCGATTGACTAATGTGGATGGACGAATAGACAGACGTGCAATGCCAAACTTTTTCAAAAATTTTATACTGTCAGTTGTAAGCCGCTTACCAAGCAGTGCATCTTCTTCTTTTCCAGACGGAAGCATATCTTTTTCAATACGTAATCCAATTAAATGATCACCGACATCCCGAAAAAAAAGTCCGTCTTCAGCAGAAATTGATTCCACATCATAAAAAAGAGATATAATACGATCTCGATCAAAACCAAGTGCTTGTAAAAAGGTCGTTACTAATAATTTTTTCTTTTTGTCGATTCGAACGTATAAAACATCATTACTGTCAAACTCAAAATCCATCCAAGAACCTCGCATTGGAATGATACGAGCTAGATAATACGGACGACCGCGAAAATCTTTTGTTTTTTTGCTTTGGGAAAAAACAACCCCTGGAGAACGGTGAAGCTGACTAACGATCACACGATCAACACCATTAATTAGGAACGTCCCCGCATTACCAAGTTTGAACTGATCATTCTCTTCATACAAATCTACCATAACAGGAACGTCAGCAAAAAAGATATCTTGCTCCTTAATGTCATGAACAGTTCGTTTACCCTTATCATCAAGAACCCAACTAATAAGTTGAATTCTTACTTTAAGAGACATTGAAAAAGATTGGCCACTCGAACGACACTCACTGAGCGTCATAGGCATCTTGATAACAACCCGAAACAAGCAGTTAGAGCATACTTTATAACGAGCGGTCAGTTTTTTACAATGAGAACATTGCAAATCTTCATTTAAACGTGAACATCCTGTTGCTTTACAAGCAGTACAATGCCACTGATAACGATTTTCAATTCCGCTTAACTTTCCACAAGTACAAGCCCAACTACCTAACTCATAACTCACATATCCCAACGACATTTTATCGCCGTGTTCAATTGGAAATACATCTTGTAAAACCTTATGAAGACCAATTGGTTTACGTTCACCAGGCAGATAATCCAATTGCACAAAATCATTAAAAGATGACGATTGTATTTCGATCAGATTGGGTATAGGAACAATATCTTTAATCTTTCCAAAAGATTTTCTAATACCACCTTTGCCCATGTGCAATTGAGACATTCAGTCGCTCCCCACTAATTGCAAATAATTTTCACCAGCGCATTTATTTCGCTATAAACAAAACGAAGAAAAACTATGAAAGTTTAACTTTAGCACCTACTTCTTCTAATACTTGCTTCATCTTTTGAGCATCATCTTTAGATGCTGCATCAGCGATTACTGTCGGTGCTTCTTCCACCGCTTTTTTCGCATCAGTCAAGCTCAAAGTTGTTACTTTACGTAACGCTTTGATGTTGTCTATTTTTTTAGGACCAGCCACTTCTAAAGTAACTTTATACTCAGATTTTTCTTCTTCTGCAACCGCTTGCTCTCCACCTGCTACCGCAGCTCCACCCGCTGGCGCAGCAACTGACATAGCAGCAGACACATCAAACTTGTCTTCGAGTTGTTTGACCAAATCAGACAACTCAAAAACAGACATATTACCAATTTCTTGAATCAACTTATCAAATGATTTTGATGCCATCAGTTATCTCCATGGACATTAAAATTAAGAATCACCACATAAATTATTATAAACGTATCTCAAATAACACGCTCGATCACTACCCCTGTTTTTTATCTGCAACAGCCTTCAATGTCCACAAAAGTCTCAAAACGAGAACGTTCATAACATTAACAAATCTGGTGATAGGAACTTTAAGTGTACCACAGACCTGCCCAAGAAGAACTTCTTTAGAAGGTAACAACACGAGACGTTTTATAGCATCCGCATCTAAAAGAGCATTCTCCAATGAACCCGCAACTAACAATAACGCTTCATTTTCCTTTGAAAATGTAGACAAAACCTTTGCTACAGCCGGAGTTTCTTTTGATGCAAAAACGATCGCAATTTGATCCCTAAAAAATGGCTGTAAAATCTCACCTGATTGTGTACCATCAGTAGCCAATTTCATTAAACGCCACTTTGCGACCTGCAAAGAAGCACCCTTATCTTTCAAACCTCTTCTTAGATTTTGCATTTGAGCAACAGACAAACCTCTGTAACCAACTAAAAATGATGATTCACTTTTAGACAAGCCGTCTTTCAACAACTCAACCACCAATTCTTTTTGATGACGTTTCATTATAAATACCCTTCAGCAAATTATTGACGCAATAGCTCTTCAGGATTTACCTGAAGACCAACGCCCATCGTAGAAGAAATGGTCAATTTTTTAAGATATTTACCCTTCGCAGAAGCTGGCTTTGCCGAAACCAATGCCTTCAAAAATGCCTTGAGATTATCAAGCAATTTTTCTTTATCAAAAGAAACCTTACCAAAAGAAAAATGAACCGCTCCGCCTTTATCATTTTTAAAAAAAGCTCGTCCCTTTTTTAACTCAGAAACAATTTTGCCAACATCAAATGTAACAGTACCAACTTTTTTATTTGGCAAAAGACCACGTGGCCCAAGAAGCTTTGCGAGCTTACCAACCAGCCCCATCACATCAGGAGTTGCAACGGCATAGTCAAAGTCCATCCAACCATCTTTGATTTTTTCAACCAAATCGTCAGCGCCAACATAGTCAGCACCCGCTTCATTTGCCTGATCGGCATACTCACCCTTAGCAAAAACCAAAATTTTAACGTCCTCTCCGCGACCGTGAGGCAGAAATACCGAACCACGAACTACTTGATCACCTTTAGTAGGATCAATGCTCAAGTTCACACTCGCATCAACAGACTCATCAAAACCCACATAAGCTAAATCTTTAATTGATTTAACCGCTTGTTCTGCAGGCATCGCTTGCTTAGAGACAGCTTCACTAGCCTTTGTATATTTTTTTCCATGTTTAGGCATGATAATATTTTACCCCCTGTCAGTCAACAACCTCAACACCCATACTTCGGGCGCTTCCGGCAACAATTTTTTTCGCCTGCTCAATATCCGTAGCATTTAAATCGGGCATCTTGATTTGTGCTATTTCCTCAACTTCTTTCCAAGAAATCTTACCGACTTTTTTTTCCTTGGGATCAGGAGAACCCTTTTTCAGCTTTATTTTTTTTAAAATAAGCTCACTTGTTGGAGGTGTTTTCGTGACAAAACTAAATGATCTGTCCTTATAAATAGTAACCTCAACCGGAACTGTTTCCCCTTTTTTGTTGGATGTCTGTGCATTAAACTGCTTACAAAAATCCATGGTCTTTATACCAAAAGGACCTAGCGCAGAACCCACAGGAGGTGCTGGAGTTGCTCCCCCACCAGGAATCCGCATTTTAATTTTAGCTTTGACTTCTTTCGCCATAGTAACAACTCACTCTAAACTTATTGGGTCACTTGATTAAATTCCAGCTCAACTGGCGTCATACGACCAAAAATGCTTACCATAACAGTAAGCTTCTCACTTTCTTCGTCAACTTTTTCAATAATGCCAACGAATCCAGCGAATGGCCCCTCCTTAATTTCAATTTCACCACTCACTACAAAATCGCTTCTCTTTACAGAAACGACTAATTCACCTTCAATTTGAGATATAACGCGATCAATCTCTTTTTTTGATAATGGTGCAGGAGGTTTTCCCCCTAAAAAACGTACAACTCGTGAAGCAGATTGCACCAAACGAAACGCCTCCGCTTCAGGAGCCATCTCTATAAGTATATAACCCGGAAAAAGCTGCTCATCTTTGGATTCCTGCGTATTAAACATTGGTTTCAAT
>JABSSP010000124.1 GCA_013213985.1 Candidatus Babelota bacterium
GCCCTGCACTCAACCCAGCAGGCCCTGAACCAATGACCGCAATAGGAATAATATTGGTAATGCCGCGATCCCTCAGTATAGAAAGGTCATAATCCCGATGATGATGTTTGGTTCCCCAGGAGCAGCACCCAACGCAGAAAATAGTCACCAAGAAGCACATAAGGATATTTTTAATTTTTATAATTGAGAACATAGAAAATCCTTTTCCATCAACAAGATTACCCTGATATTATACGTTGGTTAGTAGTATACCATAGGTTTTGTCTTTCACGAGCATCAAAAATACATCAAAACTGAGTGGACAAAACAATACTTTAAAGATATAATTACTATATTGCAATTTATTTTAAAAATTTTTTATTTAAAGCAAGGTGCCCTGTAGTGAAATTATCAATATGTAACAAAAATTTATTATTTATCCTCTCATTATTTCTCGTAACTCCCTATTCCTTCTCTGATGAACCCACTAATTCTGAGCCAACAGGAACTCAACAGGAAGTAACACAGCCAGAAGTACAACAAATCGATGGCACTCAGGAGCAAGATGCGTTTGAACCAGTTCGGAAAAATATAGAACGACAATTTTTTGACTTAGAACGAATCATTGAAGAAAGTGCACGAGAAGTACGCGCAGGTACTATAAGGTGTGAAGATGTCGACGCAACAACTAATGCCTTTATAACACTACGCAAACAGATCAGAGAACTCCGCGAAGCTGCTAAAACCTTGAATCCAATAAAACTTGAAGCGCTCATAGAATTAAAAGACTATGCAGACAAACTCATTGATCATCTTGACAATGCAATACAAAATAAATTTAAAAATGTATCTGATTTTCAAATAATTCCTCTAAAAAAAATTCCATCTATTTCATTTGAAGACTTTGCGCAAAAATGTGAAGAAAATATTGAGTTCATTGAACAATTAAACAAACAGGCTACAAATATAGGATTAACGAGAAAAAATCGAATTTGGAGAAAAATAGAAGACATTTGTGTAGATAAAGATCTTTTATTATATGCCGGAGTAACTACAGTCACAATGTTGGCAAGTGTTGTAACCGCACAATGGCTTGGAAAATGTGATGACCTTTCACTAATTGGTCCGTATCCAGCATACGATAAAGACGGTGTACTTAAAAACGAGTTTAAGCTTGAACCATTAGGAAAACTAGAACTTCTTTGTCTTCAATATGATAACGTTCCAGGATTTATTAAAGCTAGCGCTGTACTTGGCTTAGGATTGGTAACCACCTTATTTAATAAAAGATGGAAAGATTGGTGCAAAGACACACTCACTACATGGCGAAATAAATTACGTGGCGGATTGTATCGAAACAAGAGCGCATTTGATGCTCAAGCATTCGCCGACAACACAACATTTGATGATCTTATTGGCATGGAATCAGTTATTGAAGAGATGAAAGTTATTCTTAAATTTATTGAAGATCCAGAACGTTATGCTCGTCAAAAATTCATCCCAGAAAAAGGTATTCTTTTCACAGGCCCATCACGTACCGGTAAAACATTCTGTGCAAAAGCACTCTGTGGTGAAATACAAAAATTAATGGAAAGACTAGGAAAACCAAAAGATACATTCAAATTTAAAGAAATTACTCACCATGAAATTGAACTTTTTGGCTTAGATTACATTTTGCAAGTAATGAAAGGTCAAGCACCATGCATCATTTTCATTGATGAAATTGACCTTTTACAATTACAAGCAACAGGAAATCCAAAACGTTTGAGCGAATTTAGTAGAGCCCTGAGTGGTTGCCAAACTGATGACCCTAAAAAACAAGTGATTGTTATTGGTGCAACAAATTACCCTGAAAACTTGGCTGACAAATTACGACAACACGGCAGATTCGGCAAAGAAATCCGTTTTGAAAAACCAGGTGTCTTGGCTCGCCTTGAATGGCTCAAACGCAGACTCAGCGGTCTTGCATTTGATCTTGACCAATTTAAGCTTGAAAAACTTGCGGTTGAAACTGATGGCTGTGTGTTTGAAGAACTTGACGCAATTGTTAAAGCTGCATGCCGAAAAGCAAACACTATCGGCACATTTGTAGACCAAGAACTTCTTGAAGAGTGTTTTGATGTCGAAGTACGACGCATTGTTACAGATAATGACGAACTTGTTTCTGTACAAGAACTTGAAGTTGTTGCTGCTCAACAAATAGGTACTGCGATTGCACACATATTATTAAAATCAAAAGAGTCTGTTGCTAAAGCTACCATACGGCCTATCGTTGCCAAACTACAAGAAAAACATGCTCACGAACAAATAGGCAAACCAGAAGCATGGAAACAAAAAGAAACCGAACATGGTGGAGTCTTTACATACAGAACAACAGACACATACGGTATAGAAACACACCAAGATCATGTTATCAGAAGTAAAGTTTTATTAGCTGGAAATATAGCAGAAAAAATATTAGTTGGATCAAGCGGATATAGTTATCATTCTAGCAACAAGTATCAGGCATTTTATAATACACTCTACAATGTAGTTGCCAACGGTATGTATGATGAAAAATTTCTTTCAAAAGAAAGAAAAAACAAAATGCTTGATGAAACGCATACCTTGATTGACCAGTATGAAAAAGAGTTGACTGAATTGTTTGAACAAAAGAAAAAACAATTACAACTCCTGGTTGCCTTGCTGATAGACAATAAAGATCTCGATGGTCAAACTATCGGAGCATTTATCAACATGAGCGATGCTGAAGTTGATACATTTTTAGAAGACATCAAGCAACCACACGAAGAAACACGTGCACAAGCAGAAAAAGATGCACAAGAAGTGCAAGCTGCTGCAGCGTTAGAAAATGATGATGAAATTGCACAGGAAGTTACTGAAACAACTGAAGTAGAAGCAACTCTTGCGTAGTTACATTTAAATATTAACAAGTTAAGAAGAAGAGCCGCTCTTTATTGAGTGGCTCTTCTTTGTTTATTTAATCTTTTTCCGTTCGACACAAAAAAAACCTAACATCCTCTGAAAGTCTAAATACCACCCCATTTATCAATCATATCAATTCGTCGTTGGTAGCGGCCACCTTTAAATTCTGCGGTCAACCATGCTGCAACCATTTTTACGGCCTGCTCATCACTAACAAAATCAGAGCCAAGAACTAATACA
>JABSSP010000125.1 GCA_013213985.1 Candidatus Babelota bacterium
GAATAAAAGACCAGAATTCAAATAATGAATATCTAATTTTTTTGCTAGCACACGCGTAACGCTGGACTTACCTGTTGCAGCAGGTCCATCTATTGTAATAATCATTTTTATTTTATCCCTAATTAAAGTCCCGCAAGATCAACGCCCATTAATTCTATATTCACCCTGCCATTCCAATGATTTTCGCTGATTTGTGCCGCAACGTCAAATGGTTCATCACCGTGATCGATTAATTTCTGATATAATTCAGGTCGATTAAAAAAGATTAACTGCTTCATGACCCCGTCACAAAAGATTGAACATTTCACATGTAAGTCTTTTAACAATGTTGGTTTTTTTACCAACATCACATCTTTAACCCAAAAAAGCGGCTGGCTGTTTTGATGACCAAACGGTTCTAAGTGGTGCATGTCCGCCATAAACCGTTTTGTTAAATCACCTAAATTAACATAGGCATCTAACGTAATTTTTTGTTGTAAGTCTTCTGGTTTTAGTTGTTGTGCGACAATTTGTTCAAGTTTTTCTTTTAGTTTTGGTAAATTTTCTTTTTTAAGTGCAAGGCCCGCAGCAAATGAATGCCCACCAAACTGATCAATTAAAGCGCGCGAATCATACAGCGCATCAAAAATATTAAATTCTGGAATTGATCGGCACGACCCTTTTGCAATTCCTTTTTTAGTCAAATGAAAAAGCAATGTTGGACGCCCATACGCACTAACCAGTCGTGATGCAACTAATCCAATGACGCCCGGCGGCCACGAATCACTTGCAGCTAAAATAACATTTTCTTTTTTTAAGTCGATGCGCTTCATTTCAATTTCACGTTTAATTTGCTCAAAAATGCCCCGCTCTATTTCTTTGCGCGCTTGGTTGAGTTCCAACAACACAGCGCCAACACGTTTGACCTGGTCCAAATTTGTACCGATTAAAAACTTCACGCCATCACGCGGATCTTGCAAGCGACCAAGTGCATTAATTTGCGGTGTAATTGAAAAACCAATATCAAGTGATGAAATTGTTTGCTTTGTCACTCTACCGTTTTGTTTTAATACTTTAAATACTGGTGATTCAGTTTTATTAATATAACTCAAACCATACCGAATCCAAAAACGGTTTTCGCCTTTTAACGGAACTACATCAGCAATGGTGCCGAGCAACATCAGTTCATAAATTTTTTGTGGCAGTGGCAATTTTTTTTTCTCGTACAACAACGAAATTATTTTAAACGTAACACCAACACCCGCTAATTCTTTAAAAGGATAATTACAGGCTTTTTGATTGGGATTTACAATGGCAAATGCGTCAGGAAGTTTATCGTGCTCGCGATGATGGTCAGTAATAATTAAATCAATGCCCACTTCTTTTGCAGTTTGTGCTGGTTCAAATGCGGTGATTCCATTGTCAACTGTGATAATTAACGTGTAGCCGTTTTTCGCTGCACGTTTTACAATTTTACTTGAAATGCCGTAGCCGTCTTTAACCCGATGCGGTAAAAAGAAATTTATCTTCGCACCCAGCGGCAGTAAGGCAAGCATCATGAGTGACGACGACGTAATGCCATCAACGTCATAATCGCCAAACACTAAAAATTTTTCTTTGTTTTCTATCGCATGTAGAATTCGGTCAACAGATTTTTCAGCATCTTTTAATTGACTTGCATGCGCAACATCTTTTTCATAACTAC